>JAFASL010000617.1 GCA_019244535.1 Alphaproteobacteria bacterium | reverse complement strand
GTTGCTCGCGCGCAAGGTGCTGGTCGGCGGCGCCTCGGGTGGGGTCGGGCATCTTGCTTGCCAGCTCGCGGCGGCGGCCGGCGCGCAGGTCTGGGGTCATGTGCGCCGCGAGGAATACCGCGCCGCCGTTGCCGAATGGTGCGGCGAACGGGTCGTGCTCGGGCGCGAACTTACCGCCGCCAAGCCGCATGGCCCGTTCTGGCTGATCCTCGATTCCCTCGGCGGCTCCGCGCTTGGTGCGGCGCTCGGTATGCTGCAGCCGGGCGGCACCTGCGTGACTTTTGGCGTGTCGGACGCGGCTCATACGGATTTCGAGAGCCGCGATTTTTTTGGGACTGGCGGTGCGCGGCTCTATGGGCTCACGCTCTTTCACGAACTGATGAGCGTCGAGCGGGCCGGCATAGGGCTTGCGCTGCTTGCCGATCTCATCGCCGCGAAAAAGCTGCGACCGCAAATCGCGGTCGAAGCGCCGTGGAACGAGATCGGCACGGTGGCTCGCCGGCTTATCGATCGCGAGTTCACCGGTAAGGCGGTTCTACACATTGTTTGAGGGGCCGCAGCCCCTCTGAGTGTCCGAGATGAATGTGCAACGGCAGGTGGAGCACCAGGAATGGCGAGACTGACGGGCAAAGTGGCGCTGATCACCGGCGCTGCGGGCGGGCAGGGGACGGCCGAAGCAGAGCTGTTTGTGCGCGAAGGGGCCTCGGTGGTCGTCACCGCTATAGACGGCGGGGCCGGCGAAGCACTGGCGCAACGGCTGAAGCTGCAAGGAGGCAAAGTCCTGTTCCTGCGTCAGGACGTTGCCGATGAAAGGTCATGGGCTGAGGCGGTATCCGCAACATTGGTGAATTTCGGCAAGCTTCATATCCTGGTCAACAATGCCGGGACGATTGCCCGCCAAGGCATCGTCGATACTACCGCGGAAGCCTGGAACCGGACATTGGCCGTCAATCTTACTGGCGCGATGTTCGGGATGAAGCATTGCGCGCCGGCCATTCGCGACAGCGGCGGCGGCTCGATCATCAACATCTCGTCGACCGCCGGGCTAACCGCGCATGACGATGCCGCCTATACGGCCAGCAAATGGGGATTGCGAGGCTTGACCAAGACCGCCGTGCTGCAGTTCTCGCAATGGAACATCCGGGTCAATTCGATACATCCGGAGCAGATAGCGGATACCGGGTTTTACCACAGCGGCGGGGAAGCTTTTGCGCACGCCGCGCGGGTCGCCATACCAATGCACCGTCAAGGCACCCCAAAGGAGTGTGCCGAGCTTGTGCTGTTTCTCGCGTCGGACGAGTCGAGCTTTATCAGCGGCGCGGAAATTGCTATCGACGGCGGCTACATCGCCGCCGGCACGGCCAGTCTGCGCAACCGTGTGCGCGAAGACTTCGCTGCCGGAAGAAATTGAGCTGCGGCAGCCCTCTCGGCCAAATCACAAATCCTCGATTTCTACTGGGAACAGTGGCGCCAGCTCGTCCACTTGCATGATGTGGTACACATTGAACCGGTACGCCGTACCGGCGGACAATTCCGGCGGCGTGAACGGGAAGGCGATGTTGCCAGCGGTCGACAGCCGGCCGGGAAACCCGTGGTGCAGGAGGTACTGCTTCGTCGTGCGCACCACCGCACTGGCGCGCTCGGCGGTTGGCGCGATGCATTCGCCGAGAATGAAGATCTCGCGCGGCAGCGGGTCCGGCGGCGCCGGCCAATCATACACGCCGTTGATGCCATAAACGCGGAATATGAGGCGGTAATCCTCTGGCTCGTCGCGACACACGAGCCCGCGAACCACCTCCGATACCTCCGCCAGGATATCGGAGATGCGAGCAATGACCCGCTGGTCGCAAGAGCCGCAGAGCAGGACCGCGCGCTCTCCCACCAGGACAGAGCCCTCCAATTTGATCGTTGGAGCAGCGGCAGGGAACCACTCGGCGCCGGACACTCTTGTGCGTCGCTCGTCAATCGCCTCGTACCGCGCGCTGCGCACCAGCAGGACGCCTTCGGGCTCGGCGACCCGGTCGGGATCGCTCTGTTCATAGAGGCTGTGGGCGGCAACCGACATCGGCGTGGCGCGCCGTTCGGGGTTCATGCTGTCGAGCACAAAGCTGTCGCCTTCGAGGGTCGCGAGGATCGGATCGCGGCCGCCCGGAACGCAGCACAGCGAGGCGCATTCGACGATCTTGGCCATATGCATGGCCGGACCGATCGGGCAGCCAAGCAGCGCCGGCACGGCGGCGAAAATCCCGGTATCGCAAGCCCGGCCGGCAATTACGACGTCGGCCTCGGCACGCAAAGCTCGGCAGAACGCCTCGGTGCCCATCTGGCCGACAAGATGATCGGCCGCATCGACGTCGGCTTCGCTCAGCGCCGACATGGCGTCGATCGGCGTAACCCGGCCCGAACGCACCGCTTGTTTGACGAGCTGGCGAGGCATGTCCGCGCGTATCGAGGCAAGCCGAAAGTGAAGCCCTTCCTCGCGCGCGACGTCCCGGACCATCGCCAGCGTCTTTTCGAGATGCGGTGATGCGCCCGCCGAGCCGGCGGTTCCGATCAGAAGCGGGACATCGAGCTTCCGTGCAGCGCGCAAAAGGCGCGCGAGGTCGGCGCGGGTCGTGGCCGGCGCGGTTGCCAATTCGCCGCTCCCCAGATAGTAGGGCCCGGGATCGATCGAGCCCATATCCGCGCCAATGTAATCAGGCTCGCGAGCGAGCCCCGCCGCGAGAGATTTCTCCGGGATCCCATAGCCGAGCTGTCCGGAGGCACCCAATGCCTTCAGACACTGCCGCAGCTGGGCACGCCGGTCCAGCAGCTTGCCGACCGCGCTCACAGCTCGAGGTCCAGCAAGGGCGCGTGCTGCTGGGCGCCGTAGACGTCGCGATCGCCGATATCGCCCGACACCACCAGCCGGTCCATGACAATCTTGACGGCCAGCGCAGCGGGGTATGGGAGAATCTCGACGGTTCCTTCGGGCCTGCCGTAGAGGCGAGCCATCGCTGCGGGCTCCAGCGCAGGAGACTGCAACGCGCGGTGATATGCCGCCTCGTCATCGAACAGCAGATCGAGGCTGAGCTTTAGCGGCCCGGCGTTTTTGCTCCGAACGGTGCGAGCCAACTCCACCAGCTTCATTCGGCGCCTCCTTTTGAAGCGCATGTTGCTTCGACCATCGGTGGGGTGCGCAGTGTCTGCAGCACGACGCAATAGCGCTCGGTCAGCCGCAACAGGCTCTCGCGGCGGTCCGCCGGCTCGTCGGTGTCGAGCGTAAAGGCAAGCCTGATCTCGCGGAAACCGACCGGCGCCGCGCGGTCGACGCCCAGCGTGCCGCGAAAATCGAGATCGCCTTCGGCAGTGACCGAGCCGCCGCGCAGGCGGAAATCGATCGCCGTCGCGACCGCCTTCAAAGTGACGCCGGCGCAGGCCACCAGCGCTTCGAGAAGCATGTCGCCCGAGCACGCCTCAAGCCCGCTGCCGCCGGTAGCGGGATGCAGACCGGCCTCGATCAGCGCCCGTCCGGTCTCGACCCTGCACGCGATCGCATCGTCTGCCAGATCGCCATGCGCCCTCAGTGTGACGACCGCGGCCTCGGGTTGATTGCGGTATTTCTCCTTCAGCGGAGCCTGAAGCTCGCGCAATCCGGCACTGTCCATTCCTCACCTCGTTTCCGAAAAGACTTCGGCCGCGTAGATCACATCGTATCCGGCACCGCGAAGGTGAGTGATGATGACGGTATCGCCGCGCTCCACCTTGTCGAGGATCTGCGGCACATGCGTCTTCGCTTCCGAGCCTTGATTTTTCGCATGACCAGGGGTCCGGTTCGATTGGTTGGTTCGACCAGTCGAGCATATGCAGAGAAACCCAAGGTTCAAGGTTTGCGACAGCGCCCGCCCTATTGGACGCAGCAGCGGGGGCAGGCTACCAGTAAGATGGCCCGATACGGCCCTCAAACCTGATCCTCCGCGAGGAACCGCCGGCGGGCCGTTTCATCGCTCGGGGCCTCGGGTCCGCAGCCGATGAAATCGGCGATGCGCGAGGGGTCTTCGGCGAACGATCAGTACTCGCGAGCCGTGTCGTGTGAGAGCGCGCGCCAGACTCGATCCCGCGAGCCCGCCGCAAATGATAACGGCGCCAAAATCCATGCTGTACCTCCCCTGCATCCCTGGCATTCTCACGCCGGGCGATGCTCGGGTCGACCTGAGCCGGTGGCGCCAGTCGCGGCCCGCGCCCCGCGGAGGAAAGAAGATCAGCCGGTCCGCACGAATTTGTCGACGCCGACACCGGGCATACGGCTGCTCTCCAAGCGGACGAGCACATTCCCTCCTAGGGCTTGCTGTCGTCTTCCTGCTATCGCCCGGCGGCACAACCCGATCAGATCTGGCGCCCGCTTCGCCAGAAACCTACCAAAGCCAGCCCGGCGAGAGCGACCGCGAGCTGTAAGACCATTGAGGGTTCGGGTACCACCGCTGTCGCTGTCGTGAAGTTGAGGTCGGTCCCATAATCGAAAAGAATGTTTTGTTCCAGTGGTGCTCGTGCCTTGGATCCGGTCGGAATAATCCACTGAGAGAGTATATGCCATGCCGGGCATCAAGGTGCCGGCCGGAATGGTCACGCTCGTCTGAGTATTCGGCAGAAACGATTGCGAAAACACGTCAGCTCCCATGCTGTTAAAAATTGACCCGGAGTTGTTCCAGCGCCCGGCGTGAAACCATTGTAGTCGATCGTAAACGGAGCATTGGGATTCATTCCCTGAAGGCCTGTAAAGGTGGCGGACGTCACCACGGCCTGGGTAGATGGATAGGCATCCTGAGTATAACTAATCGTATCAGAGTTGGTCGCCGAGGTTACAGTATTCAGCGCATGGGCGGTATATGTCCCAAACGGGTAAGCCGCATCCATCGCGGCTTTGGTAGTGAAGACTTGGAACAGCGAGAATTCCGTTTTCGCCCCATTAAGCGTATAAGTCTGACCAGCAGGAAAATTTGGCGAAGTTAGTTGCGCCGTGTTATAGGCATTTGCAGTCTGATCCAGGCGGGAAGTGAACTGAGCGGCATTAAATGTGAGCGACCCAGCCGCGTCAGTTTGCGTATAAAAGAGTGCCTTTCTGCCCGAGCGAAAGGTATAGTGGAAAAAATACCAATTAAAAGCGCCCTGTTGTGTGCGTCAAGTTCAGCAAATCGGTCATGGAAGGGGGACTGGCTAAACTTAGAGCAAAAGCAACATCCCTTTGTTCGATCGAAAGCGACCCTCCCTTCGTCCCGACCTGCCCTCTGGCAGAGCGCCGCGCGCAGCGGCAGTC
>JAFASL010000562.1 GCA_019244535.1 Alphaproteobacteria bacterium | reverse complement strand
CCTGGTTTGTCTCGGCGACATGCCGCTGATTTCCGGGAGGCACCTCGATCGCCTGATCGCCGCATTCAACCCGCTCGAAGGCCGCGCGATTGTCGTGCCCACGCGCCGAGGCAAGCGCGGCAACCCTGTCCTCTGGTCTAAAAAATTTTTCCCGGAGATGGCCGCCCTCGCAGGCGATGTCGGTGCCAAGCATCTGATCGGCGAACACGCCGAGGTTGTCGCCGAGATCGAGATGGATGACGACGCGGTCCTCGTCGATATCGACACGCCCGAGGCGCTGGCCGCCTTGCGGAAAAAGGGTAAGCCGACGCGAGAGGCTGTCAGCTAAGGGAGAGCGCGAATGCAGGGTGAGCGTGAAGCGGCACCGTTCCGGCCTTACCCGCCCGGGACGCAACCGGCATATGACGTTCCGGGCTATGGCAGCACGCACAAACGGCACCCGCAGGAGCCCCTTGTGCAGCTTCCGCACACGGTAACCGAGAGCATCGGGCCGCATTTCAGCTCCGCGCATTTTCCGCCGATCCCCGATTTGTCTTTGGTCGACGGCAAGCCGGCGTTGGGCGAGCGCATTATCGTGCACGGCCGCATCACCGATGAGGACGGCCGGCCGGTATCCAACACGATTGTCGAGATCTGGCAGGCCAACGCCTCTGGCCGTTACCAGCACCCGGGAGATCAGCACGACGCGCCGATCGACCCGAACTTCCGGGGCGAAGGCCGGGTCTATACCGATGACCAGGGTTGGTATCGGTTCACCTCGATCAAGCCGGGCGCCTACCCTTGGCGCAATCACCACAACGCGTGGCGGCCGAACCACATTCATTTCTCGTTTTTTGGCTCGGGCTTTGCCGCCCGGCTGATCACCCAGATGTATTTTCCGGGCGACCCGTTGCTCGCGCTCGATCCGATCTTCCTGTCGATCCCCGACCAAGGGGCGCGCAACCGGCTGGTTTGCGCATTGGACATGACCGTCACCGAGCCCGAATGGGCACTGGGTTACCGCTTTGATGTTGTGCTGCGCGGCCGCGAGGCCACGCCGATGGAAAGCTGAGCCGTGCCGAGCGCCACCAGCAGCCAGACGATCGGGCCGTTCTGGCACCTGATCGAGCACCCGGAATGGGCGGATCTGACACGGTTCGGGGCCGCCGGCTCGAAGGTCACCTTATCCGGCTCAATCACGGACGGAGACGGCAATCCGGTGACGGATGCCGCCGTCGAGCTGTGGCAGAGCGACCCACCCTCTGACGAGAGCTTCCCCGGGTTTGGCCGCTGCCGCACCGATCAGCGCGGCGAGTTCCGGTTCACCACGATCAAGCCGGGGCCTGTGCCGGGCCGCGGCAATGCGCAGCAGGCGCCGCATTTCGCCATCGCCCTGCATGCACGCGGCCTGCTGAAGGCACTGATGACCCGTGCCTATTTCGAGGGCGATCCGCTCAACGAGACCGACCAGCTATTGTCAGCGGTCGAGGATCCGCGCCGCCGCGGTACCCTTCTCGCCCGACCCGAAGGCAAAGACCGCTGGCGCCTCGATATCCGGCTGCAGCGCGGGCCGCACGGCGAAACCGAGACGGTGTTCCTCGATATCTGACGGAGGCGATGATGAGTCCGGCACTGTTCCGGTTTCCTCGCTCGATAGCCACCGTCTCGCTTGCCGGGACCCTGCCGGAGAAGCTCGAAGCTGCGGGATCGGTCGGGTTCGATGGTATCGAGCTTTTCGAGAATGACCTGCTGACCTTTGATGGCCCCCCAGCTGAAGTGAGCCGGATCGGCCGGGAGCTGGGTCTGGGGATTACCGCTTTTCAGCCCTTCCGCGATTTCGAGGCGATGCCGGAGCCGGAACGCGCGCGAAATTTCGAACGTGCCGAACGCAAATTCGACGTGATGCAAGCGCTCGGCACCGATCTGATCCTCGTCTGCAGCAATGTCCACCCTGCGGCCGTCGACGACCCGGAGCGAGCTGTTGCCGACCTCCAGGCGTTGGCTGAGAGGGCCTCGCGGCGCGGTATGCGCGTCGCCTACGAAGCTTTGGCGTGGGGAAGGCACGTCAGGCGTTGGTCACAGGCCTGGCAGATTGTGCGAGATGCCGATCATCCTGCGCTCGGCCTAGTGCTGGACAGTTTCCACACTCTGGCTCTCAAAGACGATTTTGCCGGAATCGCCGCGCTACCGGCCGAAAAGCTCTTTTTTGTCCAGCTTGCCGACGCGCCGTCGATGGCCGGCGACCTGCTCTCGTGGAGCCGCCATTTCCGCAACTTCCCCGGCCAGGGCGATCTCGATGTCGTCGGCTTTCTGCGAGCGGTACTGGCCTGCGGCTACCGCGGGCCGCTCTCCCTCGAGGTCTTCAACGACGAATTCCGGGCCGCTCCAGCACGCCTGACCGCACGGGACGGATTACGCTCGTTGATTTTGGCCGAGGCGGAGGCCGGCGGGCGAGGACTTCCCGACCCGCCGGTCTTCGACGGTGTGGAGTTTGTCGAATTCGCCGTCGACGCGGCAACAGGAGAGGATCTTGCCGCCTTTCTCGGGCATCTCGGGTTCCGCCGTGCCGGGAGGCATCGTTCGAAGGCGGTCGAGCTGTTTCGCCAAGGCCAGATCAATCTCTTATTGAACAGCGAGCCCGACAGCGCCGCCTCTTATCATTTTCAGCTGCACGGACCGTCGGTTTGCGCTCTAGCGCTGCGGGTCGACGATGTTGAGCGGGCACTAAGCCGGGCGAAGGAGTTGAAATGTTCGCTGTGGCAAGAACCGATCGGTGCCGGCGAGCGCACGCTACCTGCTGTCCGCGCGCCCGACGGCATGCTGATCAATCTAATTGAGCCGGACAGCTCAGGCCGGACGATTTATGATGATGACTTTCACCTGACGCCGGAGCTGGGCAACGAAGCAGGGCTAGTCGCGATAGATCACATCGCCCAGGCATTGCCAGTCGGCCGAATGGAGGCGGCCGTCCTCTTCTGGCGCGCGGTTTTCGGATTCGCTCCACAGCCTTTATGGGAAATTCCGGATCCGTATGGACTGGTTCGCAGCCGGGCAATGGTGAGCCGTGAAGGCAGCATTCGTCTACCCCTGAACATCTCGGAGGGTCGGGAGACAGCGACCGGCCGGTTTGTCTCGGCCTCCGCCGGAGCGGGCGTCCACCATCTCGCCTTCGCAACTGAAGACATCGAGCGTGCGCTCGAGAACATGTCCGGTCACGATGACTGGATTTTGCCGATCCCACCGAACTACTACGATGACCTGGCCTCAAAGTACGGGCTGGCGGAGCATGTCCTTGGTCCATTGCGGAATCTCAATCTCCTGTACGAGCGCGATGATGACGGCTTGTTCCGACACGCCTACACGGACAGCTTCGCAGACCGCTTCTTTTTCGAGATCGTCGAGCGCCGAGGCTATCGCGGTTTTGGCGCGATCAATGCCGCGGTTCGCATGGCCGCCCAGGCGCAACACCGCAGCGGTGGCGATCTCGTTGCCCGGATGCGCGTCGCACTCCTGTGACCCGCAGCGTGACGAAAGGTTTCGTATACCGCATCCCCATTGAACTGCAGCTGGCAGCTGACCGCCGTGCGGCTTGATGCGAGATGGCGTCAGGCCGGGTCGGCGGCGAGACTCTGCGGAAGGCTCTGAAGAGCCACCTCAGAGGGGAGACCGAAAATAACCGACTCTGGGCATCAATCCACTTTCCTGGTCGGCCTGATAGGATCGGCGATCCAAGCCTCTTTGACGCCGGCAATGCATGAATGCGAAGCCGACGCCAATGGACTGCGTTACGTTTATCGCCTCATCGACCTCGAGAAACTCGGCGTCGGAGTCGACGCCTTGCCAGAGCTGCTGACTGCGGCAGAGCGCATGGGCTTCGCCGGCGTCAACGTCACCCATCCCTGCAAGCAGCTGGTTATCCCACTGCTTCACGAGCTCTCCGATGTCGCCCGCGCGCTCGGAGCCGTCAATACCGTTTTGCTGTCGGGCGGGCGGCGGATCGGCCATAACACCGATTGGTGGGGATTTGCCGAGAGCTTCCGACGCGGTCTGCCCGAGGTCAAGCGCGAGCGTGTCGTCCAGCTCGGCGCCGGCGGCGCCGGAGCGGCGGTGGCCCATGCCGCACTGACCCTCGGCGTGGCTCAGCTGATCATCGTCGATACCGATTGGGCGCGGGCCGAACGCGC
>JAFASL010000558.1 GCA_019244535.1 Alphaproteobacteria bacterium | reverse complement strand
TTGCTGCAGCTGCCTTGTCCTCGCTCGGCAGCGACGGCGTCGACATGCGTCTGGTGCGCGATCTAGAACTTCCGACCGGCTGCGCGATAATCATGGTGTCTGCCGGGGGCGAAAACGCGATCGCCGTAGCCCCGGGAGCCAATCTGGCAGTGCAGAGCGGCTGGGTCCCCGACGAATTGCTTCGGCCCGACACGATACTCGTTACCCAACTGGAGGTCCCGGTCTGCGAAACTCAAGCGCTGATCAGACGGGCGCGGCAGCGCGGCGGCCGATGCCTGCTCAACCTGGCGCCGGCGCTGCCGATCGATTTCGAGCTGCTGCCGGATATCGATCTTCTTGTCGCGAACGAAAGCGAGGCCGCGACGCTTCCGGCTGATCCGCCGGGGATTGCCGGTCGGTTGCGGCAAGCGCTCGTCGTCACTCGCGGCGCGGCTGGAGCCAGCGCGTTTCTCCACAACGGCAGCCGCCTCGATGTGCCGGCCCTCGCGATCGAGCCGGTCGATACCACTGGCGCGGGGGACACATTTGTTGGGGTTCTCGCGGCGTCCCTCGATCTGGGCGTCAGTTTCGAGGCCGGGCTGCGACGAGCCAGCGCCGCTGCCGGCCTTGCGTGTCTCGGCCGCGGCGCTCAAACGGCCATGCCGGGGGCGGCGGCGATCGATTCGGCCGTGGCGGACTTAGCCGAGAATTAGGCGGCGGGGAGCCAGTGCTCGCGGAACTCGGCCAATATGTCCATGTAGAGCTGGCGCTTGAACGGGACGATGAGGTCCGGCAGCCGCGATGGTTGAACCCACTGCCAAGCATCGAACTCCGGGTGTTCGGTGGCGAGGCTTATGTCGCTGTCTCGGCCCGTAAAGCGCATGACAAACCACTTTTGCCGCTGGCCCTGGTACCGCCCGCCCCACACACTGCCAGCGAGTTCCGCCGGCAGGTCGTATTGCAGCCAGCCTCGGCTTTCCCCGATGATGTGCGCCTCGGCCGTGCCGATCTCTTCCTTTAATTCACGGAATGCCGCTTCGCGCGGGGCCTCGCCCGCATCAATGCCGCCTTGCGGCATTTGCCATGCCTCCGCCCCGGGCATGTCGATCCGGCGGGCGACAAATACCTCTCCCCATGGGTTGAGCAGCATGATGCCGACGGCTGGGCGATAGCCCAGCGGCTCTCGGCTCCCGCGGCCCTTCTTCATCGCTTGAACTGCGGACGCGCGAGCGCCCGTGGCGTCAGTTGACGACCCTCCCGTTGAACATCACGATGCCGCGCAGCATGTCGACCGCCCGGGCCAGCTGGTAGTCGGCGGCTGTGCCCATGATCGTCGGATCGACCGAAGTCTGCTCGGGACCGGAATCTCCGGAATCGTCCTTTTTCAGGTCCGACGCGGTGGCGATCTTGTCGCCCTTTTCCGGCGTCGTCTCGATCTTGGCGGCTTCGACGACGATGTCCGGATCGATCCCTTTCGCCTGGATCGAGCGCCCGGAGGGGGTGTAGTAGCGCGCGGTGGTCAGCCGCATCGCGCCATGACCGGGAAGCGGTATGATCGTTTGCACCGAACCCTTGCCGAAGGATTTCGTACCAAGCAGGATCGCACGGTGATGGTCCTGCAATGCGCCGGCGACGATCTCGCTGGCTGAGGCCGAGCCGCCGTTTATCAGGACCGCGACCGGCAGACCGCTCGCGATATCGCCTGGGCGGGCATTATAGCGTTGAGCGTCCTCGCTGCGACGGCCGCGAGTAGATACGATCTCGCCCTTATCGAGAAACGCGTCCGAAACTGCTACCGCTTGGTCAAGGAGCCCGCCCGGATTGTTGCGCAGATCGAGGACCACCCCGGCGAGCTTATTGCCGGCCTGTTGTTTCAGGTTCTTCATCGCGTTGTTCAAGCCGACATCGGTCTGTTCGTTAAAGGTCGTGACCCGGATGTAGCCGATCGTGTCGCCCTCGAGATGCGAGCGGACCGATTGGATCTTAATCGTCGCGCGGGTCAGCTTGACGTCGAAGGGCTCCTTCCCCTCGCGACGAATCGTCAACCGGATGTCGCTGCCGACCAGACCGCGCATCTTCTCGACGGCCTCGGGAAGGGTCATCCCCTGAACCGGGTCACCATCGAGGTGCGTTATCAGATCGTTCGGCTTGAGGCCGGCTCGCGCAGCCGGCGTGTCGTCAATCGGTGAGACCACCTTGACGAGGCCGTTCTCCATAGAGACTTCGATCCCCAGCCCCCCGAATTCGCCGCGGGTCTGGACCTTCATATCGTTGAAATTCTTTGTGTTCAAATAGTTCGAATGAGGATCGAGCGAGGTCAGCATGCCGTTGATCGCCGATTCGACCAGCGTATCGTCGCTGACTTCGTCGACATATTCAGCGCGCACCCGCTCGAACACCTCGCCGAACAGATTGAGCTGCTTGTAGGTTTCGGTGGAGTTCGCGGGCGAGGCTGCGCCGACATCTTGACGCAGTGAGAACACGACGACGGTTGCGGCGAGCACCGCCAATAGGCCCGAACGCTTCATTTATTCATCCTGTTGGCTCGGGCCCGGTCGGCTCGATACATACCGGCAATGATACCCGGCAGCCCGAGGTTTGATCAAGCAGACGCCGCAGCGGCGAAAATGGTCGCTTCAATTCGCCGCGTGCCGTCCGGTGGCCGAGCCGATCAGCGAGTGTCCGGTCATCGCCGCCGGCTTCGGCAGACCGATGATGGCGAGCAAGGTCGGGGCAATATCGGAGAGCCGGCCATTTTCCAGCTGCGACATTTCGGCGGGCGGGTTTACCACAACAAAAGGCACCAGGTTCAGCGTGTGCGCTGTGTGCGGCTCGCCGGTTTCCGGGTCGCGCATCATTTCGGCATTGCCGTGATCGGCCGTGATGACGAGGGTGCCGCCGGCCTGTTCGACCGCCTCGGCCAGACGGCCAAGACAGTCATCGACCGCCTCTACCGCTTTTGTTGCAGCATCGACGCGGCCGGTATGCCCGACCATGTCTGTATTCGCGTAATTCAACACGATGACGTCGAAACGGCCGGACCGGATCGCTTCTACGACTTTGTCGGTGACCTCGGGCGCCGACATCTCGGGCTGCAGATCGTATGTCGCCACCTTCGGGGAAGGAACGAGAATCCGTTCCTCACCGGGAAACACGGTCTCCCGCCCGCCATTGAAGAAAAACGTGACATGCGCGTATTTCTCGGTTTCCGCGATGCGCAGCTGGGTCAGCCCGGCATTGGAGACGACCTCGCCGAAACTGTCGGCAAGGTCCTCCGGCGGAAATAATGTCACGAGAAACCGGTTGAGCTCGCTCGAATATTCGACCAGCCCCACGGCGTCGGCAAACGCAATCCGTTTTTCTCGCGGAAAGCCCGAGAAATCGGGGTCCAGCAAAGCGGCGGCGATCTCGCGTACGCGGTCTGCGCGAAAATTCGCCACCAGCAAGCCATCGCCGTCACGCATGCCGGTGTAGCCCGCGGTCGCGGTGGGAAGGACGAACTCGTCGGTTTCGCCGCGGACATAGGCCGCCTCGATCGCGTGTTGCGGATCGTCCGCCCGTTCGCCGATCGCGCATACGATCGCACGATAAGCCCGCTCGACGCGGTCCCAGCGCTTGTCGCGATCCATCGCGTAATAACGGCCCGATATCGTTGCGATCTGCAGATCGTTGAGCCCGGCCACGTCCTCCTGAAACCGCCTTAAATACGCGGCAGCCGACTTGGGGGGCGTGTCACGTCCGTCGAGGAAGGCATGGACGGCCACCGGCACCGCGGCCTCGCCGAAGATGCGGGCAAGCGCCGCGATCTGGTGCTGATGCGAATGAACGCCGCCCGGCGATATCAGGCCCATTAGGTGAGCGGTGCCCCGGCTCTCCTTCAGCTTAGCGATAAAATCGAGCAACGCAGGCACCTCGGCGAGCTTGCCCTGGGAGATCGCCGCATCGATGCGCGGCAAATCCTGAAACACCACGCGGCCCGCCCCAATATTGGTGTGGCCAACTTCGGAATTTCCCATCTGCCCGTCGGGCAGGCCGACGTAATGCTCGCTCGCCTGTAGCTGCGAGTGTGGCCAGCGCTCGGTCAATCTGTGCCAGTTCGGCGCGCGCGCGCTTTCGATCGCGTTGTCTTCCGCTTTCGGCCTTTCCCCCCAACCGTCCAGGATGCAGAGCACGAGCGGGCGAGGACGGGAACTGGGGGTCATCTGAAGCGGCCTCTGAGAAGCATGGATCTATCTCTATAAGCGCAATCGGCCGGCGCCTGGTAGCGTTCCCAGCTCACCAGCTTACCCACGGTGATAGGGGTGACCCGCGAGAATCTGCTGCGCGCGATACAATTGCTCGAGCAGCATTCCGCGGACCAGCAAGTGCGGCCAGGTCATTGATCCGAGCGATAGCGTTACGTTGGCGCGTTCGAGCACTGTCGAGTGCAAGCCATCCGCGCCGCCAATCGCAAAAGCCAGTTCCGGCGAACCGTGATCGCGCCATTCGCCGATCCTGTCGGCCAGAGCCCGGCTCGACCATTGCTCGCCGGTGGCATCGAGGGCGATCAGAGGCGTGTCTGGCGGCAATGCCCCAAGGATCAATTTGCCTTCGCGTGCTCTGAGCAGCACTGGCGGGGAAGGGTGTCTCTCATCGACCTCGACAATCGCCGGCGGCGGTCTGATCCGGGCGGCATAAAGGGCCTGCAGTTCCTTGAGCGGACCACTGCGCAATCTGCCCACGGCGAGCAGCCGAAAACGGATCGGGGTGCTCCGTTAAAGGCGAACGGCTTCGCTGTCGGGCAACGTCTCGCCCCACATTTTTTCGAGATTATAGTGGCCGCGGATTTCGGGCCGGAAAAGGTGAACGATTACATCGCCCGCATCGATCAGCACCCATTCTCCCTGTGTCTTTCCTTCGATCGAGATCAGGGTTTTGCGCGACAGCGCTTGCTCGAGGTGCTCGGTCAATGCGAGCACTTGCCGGGTCGAACGGCCGCTGGCAATCACAAAGTGATCGGCGATCGTCGTCTTGCCCGCAAGATCGATCGTGACGACGTCCTCCGCCTTGCCTTCGTCGAGCGTCTGAAGGACTAGATTGAGAATTTCCGAGCCCTCCGGGCGCGGCCCTACCGATTGAGTGGAGGAGTTCAGCGCAATGATCGTGGACAATTCGGGACTTTGCTCCTTTAGGATCTCTGGTAGCGTTTTGCGCTCCGACCGAATTCTGGTTGCCGAGCGGGCATCGAGGCGGGCATGGAAATAAACCCAGGCCGGTGGCTCCATTTCTGCCAGTCGGCGCGCTTTTGCAGCCGACACACGGTTTCTAGCAAACCGTTTGGCGGCCGAGCCGGAGAGTGCTCTTAAAGAATAAGAAGGGCGATCGAACACGGCAATGGGCACAATCCGAAAGATCTCGGGCCAACGCTCCCAGTGCGGGATCTGGACAAGGTTGTCGGCGCCCATCAGCCAGACAAACCACAGTCGCGGGAACCGCCGCCGCAGCGCCTTCAAAGTATCGGCAGTGTAGCGCGAAGGCCCTAGCCGACTTTCGACATCGGTGACAAAGATGCGGCGGTCTGCACGGGCGACCTTGCGGGCCTCCCCCAATCGCACCTGGAACGGAGCCATACCAGCAATTGGCTTTAACGGGTTCTGTGGGGATACCAGCCACCATATCCGGTCGAGATCGAGGAGCTTCAGCGCCAGCGCGCTTACGTGCAGATGGCCGCCGTGGGCCGGGTTAAACGAGCCGCCAAGGAGCCCAATGCGGCGATGCCGGGCAACCGGTCTGACTTCGGCCCGACGGCTCAGGGGCGCACCTGCCCGGTACCCCGCACCAGATATTTATACGTCGTCAACTGCTCAGCGCCGACCGGGCCGCGCGGCGGCAGGCGCTGGGTCGATATGCCGATCTCGGCGCCCATGCCGAACTCGCCGCCATCGGCAAACTGCGTGGAGGCGTTCACCAGCACGATGGCGCTGTCGACCTCACGCAGGAAACGTTCCGCGGTGCTATCGTCCTCGGTGATGATCGCATCGGTATGATGCGAGCCAAAGCGGGCAATATGCTCTATCGCTCCTGTGACGCCGTCGACCACATGCACCGAAAGGATCGCGTCGAGATATTCGGTGCGCCAGTCCGCCTCCGTTGCCGGTCTCGATGAGGGGTCGATCGCCAGGACTTCCGGATCGCCGCGCAGCTCACAGCCCCCGGCGCGCAAATCGGCGAGAATAAAGGGGAGGTGCGACTTGACGACCCTACGGTCGACGAGCAAGGTCTCAGTGGCACCGCAGATCGATACGCGCCGCATCTTTGCGTTCACGACGATCTTGCGGGCTTTCTCCAGGTCTGCCGCAGCGTCGACGTAAGTGTGGCACAAGCCCTCGAGGTGGGCGATGACCGGTATGCGGCTCTCGCGCTGAACCCGCTCGATCAGCGATGCGCCACCGCGCGGGACAATGATGTCGATGACGCCGCTCATGGCCAGCATCATTCCGACAGCGGCGCGGTCGCGCGTCGGCACCAACTGAATGGCAGCTTCCGGCAGACCAGCAGAACTCAGCCCCTCGGCCAGCGCCGCGACGAGCGCTCGGGATGAATGATAGCTCTCCGACCCTCCGCGCAGGATTGCCGCATTGCCGGATTTGAGGGCCAGCCCGCCGGCATCCGCCGTAACATTGGGCCGGCTCTCGTAAATGATGCCGATCACACCCAGCGGGACTGCGACGCGCTGGATTCTCAGGCCGTTCGGGCGCGTCCACTCCGCAAGAACCCGGCCGACCGGGTCAGGTATCGCCGCTATCGCTTCGAGCCCGGCCGCGATGGCTTCGATACGTTTGGGATCGAGTGCCAGCCGATCGCGCAGCGCCGAAGAAACGCCTTGCTCATCGGCTTCGGCGAGGTCTCGTGCATTGGCGGCCAAGATCTCTGCAGCATCCGCCCTGACCGCCGCCGCCGCGCCATTCAGCGCCGCGATTTTGGTTTCGGCCGAGGCGAGAGCAAGTTCGGTGGCGGCTTCCCGGGCGCGACGCCCGATCTTGGCCATTTCGGCATTCAGATCCGGCTCTGGTCTCAGGGGTGGTTCGCGTAGCAGCGTCTGGGTTGTCATTGGGGTTCGGTCACCACCAGATCGTCGCGATGGATGATTTCATCCCGCCCACGGTAGCCGAGGATCTCGGCGATTTCACTACTCTTGTGACCGGCGATGCGCCGGATGTCGGTGCTCGAATAAGCCGAGAGGCCGCGGCCGGCCTCGGCGCCGGATCGAGTGCGGATGATCACCGCGTCGCCGCGTTCGAAAATGCCCTCGACGGCGACAACACCAGCCGGCAAAAGGCTTGTGCCGCGCTGTAGCGCCCCGGCAGCTCCATCATCGACGACGACCGTCCCGGACGGGTTGACCGCCGCGGCGATCCACGCCTTGCGCGCCGACCGCGGCTCGCCGCGCGGCAGAAACAAGGTCGCCCTGGCGCCCGCCTCCAATTCGGCAAGCGGCCCCGCAGCAGCTCTAGTGGCTTTTCCTTTGGCGATCAGCATCCGGCAGCCCGCGGCCATGGCAATTCGGGCGGCTGCTATTTTGGTCACCATCCCGCCCGAGCTGTAGCCGAGCGCCGCCTCACCAGCCATCTCCTCAATATGCCGCCCGATCTCACAGACTACTGGAACATGCGTCGCGTTCGGGTCTTTGCGCGGATCGGCCGTGTAGAGCCCGTCGATGTCCGACAACAGCACCAGCATGTCGGCGCTCGTCATCTGCGCGACCCGCGCGGCCAGCCGGTCGTTGTCGCCGAAGCGAATTTCAGCCGTAGCGATCGTGTCGTTCTCGTTGACGACGGGCACTGCGCCTAGCGCCAGGAGCTGCGCAAACGTCGCGCGGGCGTTCAAATGGCGGCGGCGCTCTTCAGTATCGTCCGGCGTCAGCAGGATCTGCGCCACAGTGATGCCGTGCCGGGCGAGCGCCTCCTGGTAGGCGTGCGCGAGGCGGATCTGCCCAGTGGCCGCGGCGGCCTGTTTCTCTTCGAGCCTGAGCCGCCGTCCGGCGAGACTAAGATGCCGTCGTCCAACGGCAATCGCCCCCGAGGATACGAGGATGACCTCCTGCCCGCGCGATCGGCAGCGGGCAACGTCGTCAGCGAGCGCGGCCAGCCAGGGCCGGCGCACCTCGCCGTTTTCCGCGGCCAACAGCTCCGACCCGATCTTGACCACAAGCCGTCGGGCAGTGACAAGCGCTTGGGCGGCGCTAGGGGGAGTGTCGCGCTGCGTGGCGTTCATGCCGGATGAACAAAAGAGCCAGTCTCCGCGTCGGTGTCGTCTTTCTTTTCCGCGCGCGCCTCGGATAGGGCGTCGAAAACCGCCTCTACCGCATCCCTGACCCCGGCGCCGGTGGCGCCAGACAGCAGGCAAATTCGCGTGCCGGCTCGGACCACCCGGCGCAGTTCGCCGCATTTTGTCCTGATCGCCTCTTCGTCGAGCGCATCGATTTTGTTGAGCCCGACGATCTCGGTCTTCTCGGCCAGCCCGTGGCCGTAACAGGCGAGTTCTTCACGGATCACGCGATAGGCGCCAGCGACATCGTCGAGAGTGCCATCCACCAGGTGGAGAACCACCCGGCAACGTTCGACATGGCCGAGGAAGCGGGTGCCGATGCCGGCCCCTCCGCTTGCGCCCTCGATCAGCCCGGGGAGGTCGGCCAGGACAAACTCATCCTCGTGCAGCCGCACGACACCGAGCTGCGGCTTCAGAGTCGTGAAGGGGTAATCGGCGATTTTGGGCCGCGCATGGGTTACCGCGGCGAGGAAGGTCGACTTGCCGGCGTTGGGCAGCCCGATAAGACCGGCATCGGCGATCAGCTTCAATCGCAACCACACCCAAGCCTCGCGGCCGGGCCACCCGGGATCGGCTCGCCGCGGCGCGCGGTTGGTCGAGCTCTTGTAATGCGCATTGCCAAAGCCGCCGTCCCCGCCTCGGAGCAAAACGAGGCGTTCGCCGGGGCGGGTGAGATCCGCCAGGACTAGCCGGTTTTCTTCATCCAAAATTTGTGTACCGGCCGGAACGCGCAATACCAGGTCTTCGCCGCCGGCGCCGGTACGCTCACGCCCCGCGCCCGGCCGTCCGTCCTGTGCCCGAAAATGTTGCCGATACCGATAATCGATTAAGGTGTTGAGGTTTTCGGCCGCCACAAAAACGATGTCTCCGCCCTTGCCGCCGTCGCCGCCGTTCGGGCCGCCGAACTCGATGAATTTTTCGCGGCGGAAGCTCATCGCACCGCGGCCGCCATCGCCGCTCTTCAGGTAGATTTTGCACTGATCGAGGAATTGCATTCGCACCAACAAAAAGGGGAGCGGCCGGGCCGCTCCCCTTTGGCTCCGTACAGTTTCGGGGAACGGTTATTCGGCGGCCTTGGTCCGCGGCGCCGGAGGCACGACCGAAATATAGGTCCGCCCCGCCAGCCCGGTGTGGAACTTGACCGCGCCCTGCGCGGTCGCAAAGAGCGTGTGGTCGCGGCCGATGCCGACATGCGCGCCCGCATGAAACTTGGTGCCGCGCTGGCGCACAATGATGTTCCCGGGAATGACGATCTCGCCGCCGAATTTCTTGACGCCGAGCCGCCGGCCGGCGCTGTCGCGTCCGTTGCGCGACGAACCGCCCGCTTTCTTATGTGCCATCTGCCGTTTCTGCCTCAGCTGTGGAACCGGTCGCGCTTGTGATATCGGCGATGCGCAAAACGGTTTGGTGCTGGCGGTGTCCCTTCTTGCGCCGGTAGTTTTGCCGCCGCTTCTTTTTGAAGACGATGATCTTGGCCGCCCGCGTTTGCTCGACGACGGTCGCGCTGACCGAGGCGCCGTCGAGAAGCGGCGTGCCAGACGCGACCTCGGCACCGTTGCCGACCATCAGCACTTCGCCGAACTCGATCGTGGCGCCGGGTTCGCCCGGAAGCTTCTCGACCGAAATGATGTCGTCCTTGGCGACTTTGTATTGTTTGCCGCCGGTGCGGATGACTGCGAACATTATACCGCCGATACTGTCTGCCGCGCACCAGCGCTGGGACGCACACATGCGCCGGGACGGGCGATCCCGTTCACGAGCCGCGCAATATAGGCGGG
>JAFASL010000500.1 GCA_019244535.1 Alphaproteobacteria bacterium | reverse complement strand
ATGGAGGGCAAGCAATGGATCGCGACCCTCTATTGCCACATCTTTGCGATCGAGCATAACCGCCGCCGCATGGGTCCGCAGCCGGGACCCGCGCAATAACGGCGCTGCGGGACGAAGTTAGGCGTCAGGCACCCACTTCTCGCCGGTTCGCACGAGCGGCGCCACCTCGCGGGCGAACTCGTCATCGACCGAATACTCGTAGCAGCGGATGCGCTGGGCGTCGGGGTAGGCCGCAGTAATGGAGGCAAGCGCCTCGGCCAATGTCTCGAAATCCCCGGTATATTGCACCCGGCTGTTCCACACCCCGCGCCACGACCACGCCAGCCGCCCGACGGCGGCCTCGTCGGTCTCGGGCATCCGGTCGATATAGGCGGTGATCTCGATATTGACCGGCCTGCCCGTCGCACGTCTCGTCGCGAGTTACCTCGACCCGAAAGGTTTGGTAGCCCATCGCGCATCAATACCGGACGTCATCACGCGTCGCGCGAATGAAGTCGCGAGCAGCCTGCGGCTGGACCGGCATCCCATGGGTCATTCCACGTAATGCCGCAATGTGGATCTGCTTCCGCGGAGAACAGACGGCCGTAATCTGCGCGATCGGCTTGCCGCGGCGCGTGATGCCTATCGTCTCGCCGGCGCCAGCGCGCTCGACCAGCGCGCTCAAATGCGCCTTTGCATCGGCGAGACTAACCGTAATCATCCGGAAACTCCTCCTGACTAGGTAGATAGTCATTTTATGCCTCAACGGGGGTATCTCAAGAAAGTACCCGGTTGTCCGCTTCGCCGTTTCAATCCGATTACGCCCCAGCGCGCACTTCGTAGAGTCTCGGATTAACGAGCGAGATCATCGGAATCTGCGGCGATATCCTCTGTTTTAGACTTTTTGCCTGGCGTTGCTGGCAAGCCGCGCGACGGCAGCGGCGGAATGCGCTGGGCTGGCCCGTCCCTCGCATGCTACCATCCTCAGGCTGCGCGAGGCGGGAGGGTTCACATGATCAAGCTGGCGGGCATCGGCCATGTGCTGTTGCGGGTGGCGGACGAGGAGGCCTCAAAGCGGTTCTACCGCGACGTGCTCGGCTTTCGCGTCGCCGAGCAGGACCCTGAACATGGCGGCGTGTTCATGACCCTGGGTGATGGGTTCCACACGCTCGACATTACCCAGCACCCCGCTCCCGGTGAGGCCGTTCGACCCGAGCGCGGCCAACTCGGGCTCGTGCACATCGCCTTCAAGGTCGCCAGCTACACCGCATTGCGCGACGCCTATGCGCATCTCCTGGCGAACAGCGTCGAGATCCAGCGCGCCGTCGATCATGTCTGCCAGCGCAGCCTTTATTTCACCGATCCGGACGGCAACGGTCTCGAAATCTATTACGAGATGCCGGACGCGCTGAGGTTGTTCCCAAACGGCCGCGGCGACGAGGACGAGCGCCTGCCGCTCTCCCACCCCGCCGAGCCCCTGCCCGCCTGGCTCCTCGAAGACTGGCCCAGCCCCGCCGCTTTCGCCAAGGTCGAGCGCCTGCGCCGTCAGCCCCCAGCCGCCGCCGAATGATGGCGTAGGGGGAAGAGCGAGGCGTATTCCGCCACAACTCACGGGTTAGCAGTTTGGAGATCCGGCGTGAAGCAAGTTCCACTGTCCGAGATCGAGAATAATTTTCCCGGCTTCTAAGTGATGCCAAAGGCGACGAGATCGTCATCACCCGCAACGGGAAGCCAGCCGGCCTGCTGATCGGCTTCGGGTCGGAGGATGATTGGCTCGAGTATCAGCTAAAAAATGGGCCGCGCTTTTTGAGCCGCATCGAGCACGCGCGGAAGAGGCTGCGGAAGGGCCGCAGAGTCAAGATCGAGGATGTCGACTGAGGCGCGCCGACCATCACTACCATCCTGTCCCCGCTCCAACGACCCGTCGGCAGCACTCACTCCCGCGCAAGCATTCCCAAGCCATGCCGTCAAGTTTCCTTGCAAGGCCGACGGGAAATCTTACACCCGAAGGGGCACCTCGCCAGGTCCGGATGATTGGATAACGATTATACATCAACAACTTGCGCAATTTAGGGGCTATCGGAAATGTCGGAGAACTTTACAAAGATCCGCCGATGTTTACGGAGATGTATCGAACGCCTTGATCTCAAAGGATTTTTTAATGTGGCACGTATGTTGCCGGGGAGAATAGAGCTGGATCTCTATTGGTCGTTTCACGTTCCCCACAATTTCGGGTAAAGGGGCTCTCTCATGAATGCAATGCCGTCCCCGTTATCACGGCGGCGATTCTCCTCGCTGGGGCATCGGGTGCAAGCGCGAACTTAATTGCTAATGGGAGCTTTGAAACGCCCACCGTTCCAGCGGGTGGCTTCACGAATTTCGCAGTGGGTTCCGCCTCGCTGACGGGATGGACGGTGTTCGGGCCCGCCGGCACGAACGTATCGATTGTGAGTGGATCCTTCTCGCAGAATGGTGTTTCGTTTCCGGCAGAAGAC
>JAFASL010000413.1 GCA_019244535.1 Alphaproteobacteria bacterium | reverse complement strand
CGTGCTCGAAATGGCCGGCAATCGCCGTGATTGGGAATTCCAGCGCCTGCACGGCATGGGCGAGGCGCTCTATGAGCAGATCGTCGGCCCTGAACATTTTGATCGCCCGTGCCGGGTCTACGCGCCGGTCGGCAATCACGAGGATCTGCTCCCTTATCTCGTGCGGCGTCTGCTCGAAAACGGCGCCAACACTTCTTTCGTAAACCGCATCGTCGACGAGCGGCAGCCGATCGATGAGATCATCGCCGACCCGGTCGCACGCCTCGCACGGCTACCCGTTAAGCCGCATCCACGCATCCCATTGCCGCGCGACCTGTACGCGCCGGAGCGTAGGAATGCCGCCGGGCTCGACCTCACCGACCCCGTGACATTGACGGCGCTGCGCGGGGAACTCATCGCGGCATTGCAGAGGCCGTGGAAAGCGGCGCCAATCATCGCGGGCGTCGAGCAGGGCAGGGGAGGGGACCCGGTGCTCGACCCGAGTGACCGGCGGCGCCAGATCGGCACCGTTGTTTCCACCAGTCCCGCGGATCTCGATCGGGCCCTGGCACGGGCGGTTCACGGCGCTCCGTTGTGGGACGACACTTCGGCCGGTGAGCGCGCCGCAAAGCTCGAAACCGCCGCCGATCTCTTTGAGCGGCACATGGCGGATCTGATGGCGCTAATCATCCGCGAAGGTGGCCGGACGATCCCGGACGCGCTCTCGGAGGTTCGCGAGGCGGTCGACTATCTGCGTTACTACGCGGCGCGCGCCCGAGCCGATTTTGCTGGACCGGTGCGCTTGCCGGGACCGGCCGGCGAACGCAACGAAATCGCATTGCGCGGCCGCGGCGTCTTCGCTTGCATCTCGCCATGGAATTTTCCATTGGCGATCTTCACCGGGCAGATTGCCGCGGCGCTTGCCGCCGGCAATGCCGCAATCGCCAAGCCTGCCGAGCAGACCCCGCTGATTGCGGCCGCGGCGGTGCGCCTCCTGCTCGAGGCCGGGATCCCCGCCGATGTGCTCCACCTGCTGCCCGGAACCGGCGAGGCGGTAGGCGCGCCGCTCGTCTCCGACCCGCGCATCGCCGGTGTCGCCTTTACCGGCTCGACCGAGACGGCGCGCCAGATCAATCTCGAACTCGCGCGCCGTCCGGGTCCGATCGTGCCGTTTATCGCCGAGACCGGCGGGCAGAACGCGATGATCGTCGATTCATCGGCACTGGCCGAGCAGGTCGTCGCCGATGTCCTGGCTTCGGCGTTTGACAGCGCCGGGCAGCGCTGCTCGGCGGCCCGCCTCCTCTACGTGCAGAGCGACATCGCCGACCGGTTGTTGGCGATGCTGGCGGGCGCGATGGCCGAGTTGGTGATCGGCGATCCGGCCCTGCTCGCGACCGATGTCGGCCCGGTCATCGACGCCGCCGCAATGGAGGCGCTTGACCGGCACGCCGCGCGGATGGAGCGCGAAGGCCGGCTGATTTATCGCTGTGTGCTACCTCCGGGCACCGAGCACGGCACCTATTTCGCGCCGCGGGCCCTTGAGATCGACAGCGTTGCGCGCCTCTCGGGCGAGGTGTTCGGGCCGATCCTTCATGTTATCCGCTGGCCGGCCGGCCGGCTCGACCGAGTGCTCGACGAGATCGCCGCGACCGGCTACGGGCTGACGCTCGGGATCCACAGCCGCATCGACGAGACCGTGCGCCACATTCTCGCGCGCCTCAAAATCGGCAACAGCTATGTCAACCGCAGCATGATCGGCGCGGTCGTCGGCGTGCAGCCGTTTGGCGGCGAAGCTCTCTCCGGCACCGGCCCCAAGGCGGGCGGCCCCCGCTACCTCTATCGCTTCGCGACCGAGCGGACGATCTCGATCGACACCACCGCCGCCGGCGGCAACGCCACATTGCTGTCGCTGCAGGACGAAAGCGAGCCCGCGAGGTCGTAAGCTGTTACCGCCAGCGGGAGCGGCTGAATTCGACCCAAGTCGGAGCGAAGCTAGCCAAGGTCGGATACCCCGGCCGGGCCAACAAGGCGGTGCCCGGCGGATGGATACGGCGTATCGTGGGTGCGCGTTTCACGATGCAGTGAAAGGTGGCGAACATGGGTAGGCTCGACGGCAAGGTTGCTGCGGTGACGGGCGGAGCATCGGGGATCGGCGAGGCGACGGTCAGGCGTTTCATTGCCGAGGGTGCGAGCACGGCATTCTGCGACCGGGACGGCGAGCGCGGCCAGCGCGTGGCGGCCGAGCTCGAGACCGCCGGCGCCAAGGTCGCCTTCACGCAGGCTGACGTTGCTACCGAGGCGGCATGCCTCGACTTCATCAACGGTGCCGCGCAAAAGTTCGGGCGCCTCGACATACTCGTCAACAATGCCGGCATCCGCAAATACGAGAAAGTCGAAGAGGCGAGTGCCGCGAGCTGGAAAGAGATCCTCGACGTCAACCTGATGAGCTACGTCTTCTGTGCCAAGGCGGCGGTTCCGCTGATGCGCCGCAATAAGGGCGGCGCCATCGTTAACGTCGCCTCCGTACGTTCCGTCATCGCAGGCGGCGGCAACCT
>JAFASL010000364.1 GCA_019244535.1 Alphaproteobacteria bacterium | reverse complement strand
GCATCCACCGCCCAATTGCTAAAAGCAGTGTCTTGATAAGGGAGTGGAGACGGCACTCGAGGGGCCGACGGCGGTAGCTCCGTTCGCCGCCGCCCCGCTTCAGCCGGTTACTCAGAGCTTGACCCAAAAGTTCCGAGTGCGTCACGCCGAATGGCATGCTTCGGGGGCAATAGGATTGCGGTGATGGCGAACAGCGATGTGGACGGAGCAGCATCGTCGGATTTACCGGCGTGAGGGCGCCGGGCATCCGAGCGATCTGCGGGACGCGGAATGGGCGCGGCTGGAGCCGCTGATCCCGCCGGCGCGGCCCGGCGGGCGACCGCGCAAGACCGACATGCGGGCCGCGATGAATGCCATCCTGTATCTGCTGCGCACCGGCTGCCCCTGGCGCTATCTGCCGCGCGAGAGCTTCCCGCCGCGCTCGACGGTCTACAACATCTTTCGCAAGTTCCAACGTGAAGGCGTCTGGGACGCGATCTGGGCCGAGTTGCACATGGCCTTGCGCGAACGGACGGGCCGAGAGGCCAGCCCGTCGGCGGCGGTTCTCGACAGCCAGTCAATCAAATCAGCTGAAAACGGGGCGGCAAAGACGACAACGTGGGTTACGACGCCGGAAAGAAGATCAAGGGTCGTAAGATCCACGCCCTCGTCGACACCGAAGGGCTGCCAATGCGGGTCGTGGTCCACTCCGCCGCGACCCAGGATCGCGACGGCGCCGGGCGCGGTGCTCGACAAAATACGTCGGCGCTTCCCGTGGCTCGAACTGATCTGGGCCGATGGCGGCTACAACGCATGGCAGGTTGATGTTGCGGTGGCGAAGGTGCCACGGATGCGTCTGGAGATCGTCAAACGGAGCGACAGCACAAAGAGATTCATCGTCCTTCCGCGGCGCTGGGTAGTCGAGCGAACCTTCTCGTGGTTCGGCCGCAACCGGCGGCTTGCTAAGGACTTCGAGAACCTTGCCGACACCCTGGCCACCTTCGTGACCCTCGCCGCCATCCAACTCGCCATCAGACGGCTCACCAGGGCGTAGATCAGTAGCGCCGATCGTGTAGCTAATGGCGAACGGCCGTTCCGGGTTCGCTGATGTAACCTTCGCTGGGGCCTGCGGGAATGAGCAAGATGCGCCGATTTCGGCCATTGGGGCGATTTGGGCAATCCACCCAAGGAAGCCGCCGGGCCCCTTACTGCGGAGGGAACGGCGTTTTCCTATCCAGCAAACTGCGGTATCCTGATACGCTACGTCGACCACGGGGATCGCCGATGGACCCGCCGGAAACCCTCACGCGGACGCGACGGGAGGCGCTAGCGCTCGCTGGCGGCTTCGGCATCGCGCCACTTTTGTCCGCGATTCCCGCGGCGGCGCAGTCGAGGCCGATCGCGACTCGTCCCATCCCCAGCAGCGGCGAGAGATTACCCGTGGTCGGACTTGGGACCGGCCAAAATTGGCGCACCGATACGCCGGAGTACCGCGCCGCGCTCAGCGCGATACTCCGTACCCTGATCGCCGGGGGCGGCACCGTCGTTGACACCGCTTCCAACTATGGCGGTTACGGTTTTGCCGAGCGCATGCTCGGCGAGATATTCGGAGAGAGCGGCCTGCGCCCCCGCATCTTCATCGCCACCAAGGTCGAGGAACATTACAATCTATATCCGTCGACCGTGAAGGCTTCGCTGCAGCGGTTGGGCCTTAGCAAGATTGATCTTATTCAAATACACAGCGGCTCTTACAGCCCCGTGTCGGCCGATCAGGACCTTGGGCCGCTGCGCGATTGGAAAGCGCAAGGTCTCGTCCGCTATATCGGGATCACCACCGACTACGACCGCGGTTTCGCCGATATCGAAGCGATAATGCGGCGCTGGAAACCGGATTTTATCATGCTCAACTATTCGATCGGCGACCGCGAAGCCGAGCGGCGGCTGCTGCCCGCGGCCGCGGAGCTAGGTGTGGCGACGCTGATCGACCTGCCGTTTGGCGGCCACGGCAGCAATAACCTGTTCCGTAAGGTGCAAGGCAAGCCTCTGCCCGACTGGGCGCGCGACTTCGACGTCACGAGCTGGGCCCAGTTCTTCCTGAAATACCTGCTCGGGCACGGAGCGGTCACCGCCGTGATTCCTGGCACCAACAAGGTCGAGCACATGGAAGACAATCTCGGCGCGGGCCGCGGCCCTCTGCCCGACGCCGCGCAGCGTCAGCGGATGGCGCAGTTCTTCGCGGAATTGGCGTAGGCGGCGGAATCATCGCCGACCCGCCGAAGGTCGGTTCAGGGGCATCTCTACCCATTCCCGCCCGCTGGGCCCACCGACCGCTATCGGGTTCCGGAAGCGGTCTTTGGCGGCCGACGATCAGGGGACTTTTGAGGCAGGCTCTCAGCACGCATAGCAGACAGCCACCTGCCGCACCTCGGGCGACTCGAGCAGATGCGCGGGACGATCAGCGACGCATGTCGGTCGGAGGTGCGCATTTTAATCAATTCACGCACCGTGATGCGCAAGGCATGTACGCTGCGGCGCAACGGCGCTCGCGCGATCGTGATCGGCGCGCAGGCGTTGGCTCAGCGTATGGTTAAGGCAATCGTATCCTTTTCAGGAGCCCTGGGTGGCAAAGGACCCATCGACCAGGCTTGGCCATCGCGCGCTTCTTCGCGTGATAGCCGTGCTCGCCATCTTGGCGGCTGCGACGTTTAGCGCCTTGGCGCAAACCGCATCCGCCCAGCCCGCGATTAGCAGCACGCCGCTCAAGATCGGCGTGATTGGCGCTGGTCGTGAAGGCGGCGCCCTCGGCACCGAATTTGCCAAGGCGGGTCACCAGATCATGTTTTCCTCGCGCCACCCCGAGCAATTGCACGAGCTTGTCGCCAGCGTCGGACCGCTGGCAAAAGCCGGTACGGTGGAGCAGGCCGTAGCCTTCGGAGATGTGGTGCTCCTCGTTGTGCCCTATTCCGCGGTCGAGCAAATTGGCAAAGACTACGGCACGGCGCTCGCCTCCAAACCGCTGGTCATCGATGTAAGCAACCCGATCGCCCGGCGCGATGGTGAGGACCTTGTAAAATCGGTCGATGCTGCAGGCGGCGCCGGCCTAGCCACCCGGAAGCTGCTGCCCGGCGCTCATCTCGTCCGGGCATTTAACGCGATCGGATCCGGCAAACTTGGCGAGCTTGGTCAGCGGAAGGGCGAGATCGGCGTGCCCATCGCCGGTGACGACCCGAATGCGATCGCGCTGGCAACCAGTCTCATCAGGGAAATCGGATTTGAGCCGGTGCTGGTCGGCGGACTAGCAATGGGAAAATATTTGGTACCCGGTACCCCACTGGCGGGTGAGCATACTCCGGCCGAGCTCAAGCAGGTGGCCGCGACGCTGAAATAGGCCAGACACCAAGCCGCCCGCAGAGAGCGCGTTGACCGCCCCTGCCCCGCCGACCGGGGTTTTACCCGCACACACTCGGTTCGCCTACCGGGTGTTGCAGCGGATCATCGCAGTGCGCCCGGAGGAAGCTCGGGTTGTTTTGTGGTGCTGGCTTTACATTTTCGCCGTTCTGTCCTCATATTACATTATGCGGCCGATGCGCGACCAGATGGGGGTCGCCGGCGGCGTCAATAACCTTCAATGGCTCTTCACCGGCACCCTTGCCGGGATGCTTCTGTTGAACCTGCCGTTTGCGTGGCTCGTAAAGAAATTGCCGCGGCAACGGTTCATCCCGCTTACCTATCGTTTTTTTGCCATTAACATTTTACTGTTCGCGACGGCTCTGCATTTTGCCGGCCCGGCGCAGACAATTTGGATCGGGCGAGCTTTCTTTATCTGGGCCTCTGTCTACAATCTGTTTGTCGTCTCGGTGTTCTGGCAACTGAACGTCGACATGTTCAGCCCGGAGCAGGGAAAGCGGCTGTTCGGGTTCATTGCCGCCGGCGCGACGATCGGCGCGATCTCTGGCTCGGCTTTGACCGCCAGCCTCGCGCGCGAAGTCTCGCCGACCTTGCTGCTGCTCGGCGCGGCCATTCTGCTTGAAGTCGCGGTGTTCAGCGTCGGTCGCCTCGCACGCCTGTCGCCGACCTTGCACCGGCAGCCAGCGAGCAGGACGGAAGTCGCGCGTGAAGACCGCCCGATTGGTGGCGGCGTTCTCGCTGGCATCACGCACGCGCTGCGCTCGCCCTATCTGCTGGCCGTCAGTGCGTTCATGCTGCTGTTCGCGATCACCGCGACATTTCTCTATTTCCAGCAAGCGCGCATTGTCAGCCACAGCTTTGCCGATCGCGGCGCGCAGACAGCGTTCTTCGCCACCATCGATCTCGTGGTGAACTGCCTAACCCTGCTGATGCAACTCTTCTTTACCGGGCGCCTCGTGATCCTGCTCGGAGTAGGTGTCGCCCTCGCGCTGTTGCCGGCGCTGACCGTGCTCGGTTTCGGTGTGTTGGCCTTCGCGCCGAGCCTAAGCACCATCGCGGTGTTCCAAATACTGCGCCGCGCCGGCGATTACGCGATCGCACGTCCGACCCGCGAGGTACTCTTTACCGTCGTGCCGCGGGAGGACCGCTACAAGACGAAGGGCTTTATCGATACTTTTGTTTATCGCCTGGGCGACCAGGTCGGCGCCTGGTCTGTGGCCCTCCTCGGGGGCCTGGAATCGACGGCGACCGCACTCGCCGCGATCCCGATCGCCGCCATTTGGCTGATCACCGGGTTGTGGTTAGGCCGTCGCCAGGAAGTGCTGGAAGGATCCCCAGCGCGGGCCGAGGGAAACGACTAGACCCGCCCCCTCAAGCGCAAAGGCGGGCCAAGCTTTTGGAAACCGTTGAAGGGCCCGTCGGAACGACCGAGTACACCTATTACGACACGATAGGGACTGCTAACTATTGCAGCCGTTGTGGCGGCATACTCGCCACGTCTTCAAACCGATCCCCCGTCCCTATCGCATGAGCGCCGTCGCAAATGGCCTTCGCAACTGCCGCGACTGACAGGGAAAAATCTCGAACCCATGATCCCGGCCTGCCTGCCTATGTCGGCGTTCTGACCATCGCCGGCCCTCATCCTGCTCGTTCCCCTCTTCGTATTCAAACAACGGACCACCCATTCGTCCGCCGCGGATCCCCGATACTCGTCCGTATGCTGCGACCTTCGCCGCGGTTATATTCTGACCATCGTCGGACGCATTTCAGTGAGGGCCAATAACGATGTGCGGCACGCCTTGTCCAGGCCACTCCTATATCCGCCATTTTCCAAGGAAAGCCCGGCTGGGAGTCCGCTCTAGGGAAATTCTAACCAGCCGGTTCTTTGCCGCACCCGTCCGCCGCCGGTGGACAGATACCCCGCAGCCTATGGTGAGGACGGCAATTGTGACAGAGGGCCGCGCATGAAAGCCCTTCCGTCCATACTCGCGCTGCTGGTTGTAAGTATAACTTTGCCAGCATCAGCAGAGCACGAGCGATTGAGCGTTAGTGCTCTACGGGAGATCTGTACTCCTTCCGATAACAGGAGCGGAGAAGCATGTGGATACTATATTGTTGGAGTCACGGACGGAGTGGCGGCTTCCATTGGCGATAGGACCCAATTTTGCGTCCCTGGGGGTGTGCCTTTGATCACTCTGGAATCTCTGATTAAGAAAGCGATAGAAGAGGATCTGATGCTCTACCCGGCGGATCGCGATCTGGCGGCGGCAGGATTGGTTACAGCCGCCGTGCAGAAGGCATATCCTTGTCGACGTTCAAATTAGCAAGCCCTGATTACGCTCATCTTTTCATTGACCTTTTGCGGAACCGGATAAGCATCGTCAGGCCGCCTCGGCGTTTGGCGCCTCGGCGCCAACCATGATCCAGGAGGTCGGTTCGCGGCAGACTCTCTCCGCCAGCGGGGAGTCTGCAAACTCTCGGTAGCTCTGGCGGGCAATCCTCGGAAGCGGCCCCGGAACGATCTATGTTACAGACATTGGTAAGAGGCCGCGCGCTGAACGGGGAACGG
>JAFASL010000332.1 GCA_019244535.1 Alphaproteobacteria bacterium | reverse complement strand
AGCTCACGATCGTCGACACCGACTGGGCAAAGGCGGAGAATGCCGCCGCTGGGCTTGCGGAGCGCTTCGGCCAGGGCCGGGCGTTCGCAGCCCGCGACATTGCCGCCGCGGTGCGCGAGGCGGACGGGCTGATCAACGCCACCCCGGTCGGCATGGCCAGCTATCCGGGTTTGCCATTGGCGGCGGATCTGTTGCGGCCCGATCTCTGGATCGCGGACATCGTCTATTTTCCGCTGGAGACCGAACTGCTCAGACAGGCGCGCAGGCTCGGATGCCGGACACTCGACGGCGGCAGAATGGCGGTGTTCCAGGCGGCGGAGGCGTTCCGGCTCTTTACGGGCATAACACCCGACGCAGACCGCATGCTCCGCCACTTCGCGGTCTTGACGAAGGGCTGACGAGCATCGAGGCGCAAATCAAATATCGATCCTGGGCCGGGGAGCACACTGATAATGCCTGCAGATCACATGTCTCAGACGCAGGAACTATATGAGCCGCACGGCATAAGAACTCCCAAAAAAGCGGCGGTCGCCAGCTGGATCGGCAGCGCGCTCGAATATTACGATTTCTTCATCTACGGCACCGCAGCTGCTCTGGTCTTTGGCAAGATCTTCTTTCCGAGCGATAACCCGGCTACGGGCATCCTGTTGGCTTTGGCGACTTTCGGCGTCGGATATGTCGCCCGGCCGGTCGGCGCCTTTGTGCTCGGCCACATCGGCGATAAGTTCGGCCGCAGAACGGTTTTGATATTTACGCTGATCTTTATGGGCGCCTCGACGTTTCTCGTCGGCTGCCTGCCGACCTATAGCTCGGTCGGGGTATTGGCTCCCATTCTCCTCGTTATTCTGAGACTGGCGCAGGGGTTTTCCGCATCCGGCGAGCAGGCCGGTGCGAACTCGCTGACGCTCGAACACGCGCCGCCGCACCGCCGCGCCTATTACACCAGCTTTACACTGAGCGGCACGCAGGCGGGACTCATCCTTGCCACCGCGGTGTTTCTTCCTGTCTCAAGGCTGTCCGAAGACCAATTATTGTCATGGGGATGGCGAATTCCGTTCTGGCTCAGCGCCGTCGTCGTCGTGGTCGGATACATCATCCGGCGCACCTTGGACGAAACCCCGGCCTTCAAGGAGGAGCAGCAAGATCAGAGCGTTCCCAAAGCACCCTTGGCGGTTCTGTTCCAGCATTACACGCCGGAAGTGATCCGCGTTGTACTTGCCGCTCTGGTTTCAATTGTAAGCACAATCTTCGGTGTCTACGCGCTGTCTTACGCAGTCAATACCGTAAAGATCGATCGTACCACGATGTTGTGGGTCGCGATCCTGACGAACATTGTGGCGCTGGTAGCGATCCCGTTATGGGCGATGCTCGCCGATCGTATCGGCCGCAGGCCGGTCTTCATTTTCGGAGCCCTGGTATCCGGCCTGCTGATGTTTGCGTATCTATGGGCAATCAGCCAGACGAATATACCCCTGATCTTTGCCTTCGCCGTGCTGATGTCCGGTGTTGTCTACAGTGCGTCGAACGGGGTCTGGCCATCGCTCTATGGCGAGATGTTCGACACCCGCGTCCGCCTTTCGGGAATGGCGATAGGAACTCAGATCGGGTTCGCCCTCGCCGGGTTTGCTCCGGCGATTGCATCGGCCGTGCAAGGAACGGGACCAAATGCTTGGCTTCCGGTGGCGCTCCTCACCTTTGTGGTCTGCCTCATCGCGGCGATCGCCGCCTGGACGGCTCGGGAGACGCACAAAGTTCCAATGAACAATCTCGGTAAGGTCGTTCTGCGCCCCAGTGTGACGGCAGCCGTTTAAGCGGCGCATAGATTAGTGCCGGAAATGGCGGATACCGGTGAACACCATTGCGATGCCGGCGGCGTCCGCCGCGGCAATGACTTCCTTGTCGCGTACCGACCCGCCGGGCTGGATGACCGCGGAGACGCCGGCGTCGATCGCCGCTTTTAGACCATCGGCGAACGGGAAAAAGGCATCCGAGGCGAGTACTGCGCCCACAGTGAGCGATTGCGCCAACCCCACAGCCTTTCCCGCTTCCGCCGCCTTTGCGGCAGCGATCCTCACGCTGTCGACCCGGCTCATCTGACCGGCGCCGATGCCGACCGTCGCGCCGCCGCGGGCAAAGACGATGGCGTTGGACTTCACGTGTTTTGCAACAAGGTCAGCAAAGAGAAGATCGGCAATCTCGATTTCGGTCGGCACGCGGCGCGTTACGACACGCAAGTCTTCGCGCCTGACCGATATTCGGTCGTTCTCCTGGACGAGGATACCGCCAGCGACTGTTCGAAAGCTGCGGCGCTTCGCGGACGGGTCGGGTAATCCTTCGGTGACCAAGAGGCGCAACCCCGTCCTGCGGGCAAGAATTGCGGCCGCGGCTTCGTCGACCTGCGGCGCGATGACGACTTCGATCAGCAGCCGCCCGATCGCCTCGGCGGTTTCCGCGTCGAGAGGCCGGTTGACGGCGACAATGCCGCCGAACGCGCTGACGGGATCGCAGGCGAGCGCCTTCTCCCAGGCGTCGCGAATATTGACGCCAACCGCGGCGCCGCACGGGTTAGCGTGTTTGATGATCGCAACAGCAGGCGCTGCAAACTCTGCGACCAGTTCGAAGGCGGCATCGGCGTCGCTGTAATTGTTGTAGGACAGCTCCTTGCCCTGGAGCTGGCGTGCGGTCGCAACCCCGGGCCGGTTTTCGCCGGTGCGGTAGAATGCGGCCGATTGGTGCGGGTTCTCACCATAGCGCAGCGGCCGCGCCAGGCGCCCACTGAGGACGATGGCCTCGGGAAAGGGCGCCGCGTCATCGCGTCCCATCCATTCGGCTATCGCGGCATCGTAGGCCGCGGTCAGCGCGAAGGCCTTGCGCGCCAACGCACGGCGCGTTTCGGCGCCGACTACTCCATTGCTAGTCGCAAATTCCGCAAGAACATGCTCGTAGTCGGCGGAGTTGGTGACGACTGTGACCGCGTCATGGTTTTTGGCAGCGGCCCGGATCAGGGCCACGCCGCCGATGTCGATATTCTCGACGCACTCCTCCGCACTTGCGCCCGACGCGGCGGTCTCGGAGAAGGGATAAAGATTGCACACGAGAAGATCGATCGGCGCGATACCTCGTTCGGAAAGTGCGGCAAGGTGGTCCGGCCGGTCGCGCCGCGCGAGAAGACCTGCATGGATGGCGGGGTGCAGCGTCTTGACCCTTCCGTCGAGGAATTCTGCAACTCCGGTTACTTCGGCCACCTCGGTGACCGGAACACCGGCAGCCGCGAAGAGCTGCGCCGAGCCGCCCGTCGAAATCAACGCGACGCCGCGGGCGGCGAGCGCGGCGCCGAATTCGACAATCCCGCTTTTGTCGCTGACTGAAATCAACGCGCGGCGGATCGGGAGAGGATCAACCGTCATCGCCGCGATATAGGATTCTGCAGGAGACCTCAGCAAGCATCAAAACCCCGGGCCAGCGCGGTAAGCAGAACTGCGACCGTGGCCGCGGCTGCGGCGAGCGAGATAGCGGCCCACCCGTTCTCGGCCGCCCAGCCGCATCCGATTAGCACAACGTCCGCAGCGATTACCCGTTTGACCACGGCCGCATGGCCGAGGCCACGGCGCACGGCCAGCTGGTAGAAATGCTCGCGATGGGCCTGCCAGACACGCTCGCCGCGGAAGAGCCGGCGCGCGAACGTAATCATGGCATCGGCGAGGAAATAGAGCGGAAGGATCAGCGTAATCTTCCAATATCCGCGAAACGCGAGATCCAGCAGCACAAAACCAAGGATGTAACCAAGGGGCACACTGCCGACGTCACCTAGAAAGATCCGCGCCGGCGACCAATTCCATATGAGAAAACCGATCGCCGCCCCGATCACCGCCGCAGACAGCCCGCGCAGCGCGGGATCAGGACTGGCCCCGACACTCGCGAACAGCAGCAAACCTATGCCGATCGCCGCAGCCTCGCTCGCCGCCAACCCGTCTATGCCATCCATGAAGTTGAACAGATTGATCCACCAGACCCAGAGGAAACCGGCCAAGACGAGCTGAAGCCAGCCATGCGGCTCGGGTAAGGCGGCAAGGCCGATCACCGCAGCAGCAGTCTGCGCGATCAGTCGCAGAAGCGGTGAGAGCCCGCGCAGATCGTCGATCCACGAGATGATCGCTAAAACAAGGGCGCCCGCGAAGATCGCGAGGACGTGCGCAGATGCTGTTCCGGCAGCGATAAGCACGGTCCAGGCGAGCAATATCGAGGTGATCACGGCCACTCCACCGCCCCGCGGCACCGGCGCCTGATGTGAGGACCGCTCGTTCGGATGGTCGAGGATTTTCCGGCCG
>JAFASL010000301.1 GCA_019244535.1 Alphaproteobacteria bacterium | reverse complement strand
TATGCGGCAACGGCGATTTGCGGTGGAAATCGTATACTGCAAAGGTCGGTACAAAGAAGATCCCGCGCTCCGCCATAGCGTCGAGCAGCTCAGGCTCCTCGTCGAGGTAGCAGCCGTGCTCGATAGAATCGACGCCCGCCTCGATCGCGATGCGCAAGCCTCGGCCGCCGAGCGCGTGGCACATCACGCGGCGGTCGAGCGCATGCGCCTCGTCGGTCAACGCCTGCATCTCGTCGAGGTTGAACGCCCCGTCTTGCGGACCGTGATCGGGGCGCGAGCTGGCGCCGCCAGTCGTGGCGCATTTGATGACATCGGCGCCGGCCCGCACCACCCGACGCACCACCGGGCGCACGTCGGCGAGGCTGTTGACGACCCCGTCGGGCAGCAACGGGTCCTGCGGCACACAACAGGAAAAACCGGCCGGGCTGACGCGGTCGCCGATCCCGCCGATCGGCGAGATGATGCATAGCGAGACGACAAGCCGTGGCCCCGGGATCAGCCCCTCATCGATCGCCCGCTTGAACCCGGTGTCGAGACCCGCCGCGTCGCGCACCGCGGTGTATCCCATCGCTAGGGTCTGCTCCAGCACCTTGGCGGTGCGCAGGGTACGGGTGCTCTGCGGCTCGTCGATGCCCCAGCGCCGCGCCAAATCGTAGCCGTGCATTGCCATGTGGTCGTGGCAGTCGATGAGCCCGGGCAGGATCGTCATACCCGTGACGTCGATGATCTCGGCGTCGGGGGACCACTCGCCAGCAGCCCTCGTCGTCACCGCAGCGATCCGTCCGTCGCGGATCACGACCGTCGCGCCGGGCTGTGGCCCAGCCGCGGTGCCGTCAATCAGCGTTCCCCCTTTCAGCACCTTCATTTTCGTGCTCCATCCATCTTGCAAGATCCCTCTATACAACCGTATTCGCCGTGTCATCCTCTGCGTTGCGCTGCGGCGGCACACGCATTGCAGTGATGGAAGGCCATCGATCGGGAGGGGAGGGGATGTACAGAGGGTTGCCGTTCAGTCTCTTACTGGCTTGCCTTTGGCTCTCCGGTCCGGCGAGGGCGCAGGAGTCGCTCCTCGATACCGTGCTGAAGCGCGACAAGCTGATCGTCGCCACCTACAGCACCTCACCGCCGCTCGCCTTTGTCGACGACAATGGCAAGCTGGTCGGCTTCGAGATCGATATGGCGCACGAGATCGCCAAGGATCTACTGGGCGATCCCGAAAAGGTCGAGTTTGTGGTTGTGCAATCAGACGGCCGCTTCCCGGCCGCGCTCAGCGGGAAGGTAGATTTCGGCCTATGCTCGACGACGATTTACCCGGACCGCGCGGTGCGCATCGCCTTCACCCGGCCCTATCTCGACACCGGCGGCAGCGTCATCGCCCGCAAAGACGCCGGGATCAAACACGTCAAAGAGCTGAACGACCCGAAATTCACCTACGCCATCCTCAATGTTCCGCCGGCGATCGCGCGGGCCAAGCTGGTTTTGCCGCAGGTCAAGCAATTGCTGCTGGATTCCCCCTCGGCTCTCTTTCTTGCGGTCAAGACCGGCCGCGCCCAGGCCTTCGCGATCGACAAGCCGATCGCCGATTATTACGAGGGCGAAAATCCCGACCTCGTGCGGCTCGACGTCTCGGGCACGCCGTTCGACTTTGTGTTTCAGGATGCGATTTTTCTGAAGCCGGGCGACTTCAAATGGTGGCTCTTCCTCGACACCTGGGTCGGCGAGCTGCGCGGCGGCTCGCGCTATGAAAGATATGTCGAGTGGTACCGCAAGTGGCTGAAACGCGACCCGCCTCCGCAGCGCTTCTACGACTACAACAAGTATTGAGCCGCTAATGCGGCTTAATCCTTTCGTCATCCCCGCGAAAGCGGGAACCCAGAGCCCCGGAGTCTCGATGCTCCCCCTGGACCCCCGCTTTCGCGGGGGTGACGGGTAGCGCGGCACCGACCGGAAATGCCGTTCGATCTGAATTTTCTCGCGCGGCTGCTCCCGGCGCTGCTGGAAGGAGCCGAGGTCACGGTCGAGCTCGCGGTGCTGACGATTGCGATTTGCCTCGTCTGGGGGTTTGTCGTCGCATTGGCGCAGGCGACCCGCGGGCCGCTGGGTTGGCTGGCAGGAGGCTATATTCAAATCGTCCGCAATACCCCGCTCTTGATCCAGATGTATCTGGTGTATTTCGGCTTTTCGATGGGTGGATTCGGATTGTCGGGTTTCGCGTCGGGTCTGCTGGCGCTCTGCATGCAGAACGGCGGTTATGTCGCCGAGATCTACCGCGGTGGATTGCAGTCGGTCAGCCCGCGCCAATACGAGGCCGGGCGCGCCCTCGGCATGCGCCGCTGGACGCTCTACACTACGGTGGTGCTGCCTCAGGTCATTGCCCGCATCATTCCGCCGATGACCAACCAGAGCATCTCGATCATCAAGGACACCTCGCAGGTTGCGGCGATCGCCGTCATGGAGATCATGAAGATAAGCGAGGTCTGGGTCGAGACCTCGGCCAATACTTACGACGTGTTTCTCGGTGCGGCACTGATCTATTTGGCACTGACCTCGGCTGCGAGCCTCGCTGGCAGGCTCTGCGAGCGCCGGTTCACGTTTGCCCAATGAACAATTTCAACCCGCTGATCCACAGTTTTCCATACCTGCTGCGCGGCGCCGGAATGACGGTATTGATGGCCGCCACTGCCGCGATCCCGGCCACGGTTCTCGGCGTTGTGCTGGCATTGCTGCAAGTCTTCGGCAATCGCATCCTGCGTGCGAGCGTGATCGCCTATCTGTTACTGGTTCGCGGCATTCCGCTCTTGGTATTGCTGACCTTCGCCTATTACCTGCTGCCATTGACCGGGATCGATCTGCCGCCGTTCTGGGGCGTCGTGCTGGTCATTGCCTGCTACTACGCTGCGTTCATGAGCGAGGTGTTCCGCGCCGGCATCCTGTCATTGCCGCAAGCCCAATGGGATGCGGCGCGCGGCCTCGGCATGACGCGTCCGTTGATGCTCAAGATCGTGATCCTGCCGCAAGCATTGCGGCTGGCCGCGCCGCCTTATGTCAGCCTCTGCGTCAGCCTCGTCAAAGCAACCTCGCTGGTGTCGATCGTCGGCCTTTGGGAACTGACGATGGCGAGCCGCGAAGTCGTCGAGCGCACGCTCGCGCCGTTTCAGGTCTTCATCGGAGCTGGCGCGATCTATTTCTGCATCTGCTACGCCCTGGCGCTCTATGGCAGACATCTCGAGCGACGCGTCCTCCACGGCCATTGACGTCCGTCCGCTTGCGCGGCGCCCGATGCTGGAGATTTCCGGCGTCAGCAAATCCTTTGGCGCAACGCAGGTGCTATGCGATGTGTCGCTGTCGGTGGCGCCCGGCGAAGTCGTCGTCGTGATCGGGCCGAGCGGCTCCGGAAAGACCACATTATTGCGCTGTATCAACCTCCTCGAAGATTACGAGGAAGGCACGATCACCGTCGACGGCGCGCCGATCGGCTATCGCCGCCGCGGCAGCGAACGCATCCGCATGTCGGAGCGCGATATCGCTGCGGCGCGCGCCACGATCGGAATGGTGTTCCAAAGCTTCAACCTGTTCCCGCATATGACGGTATTGCGGAACATCGCCGCCGCGCCGGTGCGGGTGAAGGGCGCGCCGCGTGAGACAGCAGAGGCGCGAGCTCGCGAGCTCCTCGCGATGGTCGGGTTGTCCGACAAGGCGGCGGAGCATCCGGCGCGGCTTTCCGGCGGCCAGCAGCAGCGGGTCGCGATTGCGCGCGCGCTGGCGATGGACCCGAAGATCATGCTGTTCGACGAGGTCACCTCGGCGCTCGATCCCGAACTCGTCGGCGAGGTGCTGGCGGCGATGCAACAGCTGGCTCAGGGCGGCATGACGATGGTCGTCGTCACGCACGAGATGAGTTTTGCGCGCGACATTGCCGACCGCATCGTCTTCATCGATGGCGGCGTCATTGTCGAGCAAGGCAAGCCGGACGAAATCCTGTTCGCCCCTCGCACCAACCGGGTCCGCGCTTTCCTAAAGCGCTACAACGATCGCTACCGCATCTGATCCCTGCAGCAAGAACCCAGCGGGAACATGTCGAAGCATCGCAGCGGCATCTGCGACATGGCGATCCGGCAATGCGAGCCGATATCCCGGGTATCGAACTGGATATGGCCAAAGTCGGAGGGCGCCATGAAGACAAACCGGACAGTGTTCAGCCGCTTCGGGCAGATTGGAAAAGGCGTCGCACTGGCCGGTGCCGTCGCCATGCTGTCGCTGACCACGCCGACATCGGCCTATGCCGGCGGCAATGGCGTCGGGGCGGCAATTGGGCTGGGCATCCTTGGCGCTACGATCGCCGGCGCGGCCATTGCTTCGACAACGCCCCCACCCGCCTACGGCTATGGCCCGGCCCCGACGCCGGGCTATTATTATCCGCCGGATCCTTACCAGGGCTATTACGCCCCCGCGCCCTACGACACGGCCCCGCAGCCCTATTACGGCTGGACGCCGTACCGGTAAACTTACCAGCGGTTTCTCAGCTCGCGCAGTCTCAGAAAAACCGTTTTCGGATCCGGATTATCGGGCAGGTCCGGGAAGGCTTCGCGCAGCCGCTTGATGACCGACGGGCTGGTCAGGCGGAAAAACGTGTTGATTTCCCGCTCTACCGCCAGGGTCGTGACCAGCGCCTTCGATGGGTCCTGGCGTTCCATTTGCGGCAGCATCTCCTTCGCCTTGGCATTGTCCGGCTCGCGGTCGAGCGTAAAGGCGAGATTGCGCGCGATGTAGTCGTGCCCGGGATATATCAGCGTGTGTTCCGGCAATCTGGCGAGCTGGGCGGCAAAGGTGTTGTAGAGCTCGTTGGGATGACCGCCATTGTGGCAATTGCCGGCGCCCGCGTTGAACAACGTGTCGCCGCAGAACAGCGCCGGCGTGTCGGTGTGCGACCGCACGCAGATGTGGCTCATCGTGTGACCCGGCGTGTCGAGGCATTCGAGCTCGACGGTCTTGCCGACCTTGATCACGTCGCCAGCGCGCAACCCCCGGCTCATTTCGGGGATCTTGTCTTTCGCGTTGGCGTGCGCCAGGACCGGGGCCTTGGTCGCTGCAATCATCTGCTGGTTGCCGCCGGTGTGGTCGCGATGCTCATGGGTATTGAGGATCTGGGTGATTTTCCAGCCCTTCGCCTTGGCGGCTGCGAGGCACTTCTCGTGGTCGAGCGGATCGACAGCCAATGCCTCGCCGGTTTCAGGGCACGCGATCAAATAATTAAAATTACGTCCGGAATTCGCGGTCCAGATCTGTTCGACGATCATTGCGGGTCCCTCTTTTCGCTCCAGCGCCGCGCCGCGCCGTCGAATCGGAAGGCTAGTATTGGCGGGGGGACGAGTCAAACTGCGCCGCTTGCCACTTTTCCAATTCGCGCAATCGGTTTTCAAAGTCGCTCGCGTCGATCGCCCGCAGAAAGCTCTCTATCATCTGGGACATCGCGAACCCTTCGCCGGGGGTGATGGCGCCGCGCCCGACCGCGTTGGAGACCACCTTGATCGCGCTCAAGATGTCGTTCGTGCTGTGAATTGGCGGAAGGGCGAGTTCGACCGCCCGTTCGCGGCGCGGCGCGACGGTGCGGTCGAGGCAAAGCCGCAGCGCCGCGTGATCGCCGGCAAGTGCCATTTCGACCGCCTTGCGGGTCAGCGCCGCCGCTTCGCCATCGAGCAGGAGTTCGGCCGCTCGAGTGGTCCGGTTGAAGGAGCCGCGCGGGCGGCCCGCCGGATTGCCGGACTGGCCCTTTCGAAACGGCCGTCCAGGGCCTCTCCTGGCTGTTTTTGCTGTTTTCTGCAGCGAAATATCAGTCATCGCTTCACTCTCGCTCTCACGCCGCGCCGCTATCGACGCCTGCCTGAGCGACACGAAAACAGAACATTATGGCAATTTTGCCGTTGCCGATTTCGCAACATTAGCATCGCGGAGCCAAAGACCCAGGTCGCTCCGAGCCCGAACTGATCAGCCTTTACTTATTTCTGCCAGACGAAGTCGTAGTTGCACGAATTACTGGTCTGGCGCGCGCGTGCGGTGCCATTGCCGTCGATGGTGCCCCTTGTGGTTATGACGATTGGCTGCGATTGGCCGGGTCCGCTGGCTTGCATCGCCAGCTCACCTTGCGGCCCCACCGTTCCGCGGAGCCGGTAACCGGTCTCGCTGGTGTACCGCGCCTGGCCGCGCCTGACGGTGAGGGGCCCCGGGCGACGGTCCGGGCACTGGGCCGTAAGCCCCTTGCGCGTCGTGAACGTCTGATTGACCCTTGCCGACGAGACAAACCGGTACTTGCCGTCAAAAGCCGTTCCGGCGGATGGAAAGGGCGGCATCTGCGCATCGGCTGCAGCAAGCGCGCCGAAAAACGCGATGGCCCCGAAAAATCCAATCTGGGTTCGCATGACGTACATCGGGAAAGCCTCGCGAGCTGTTATTCGGACCCTCCCCCATACGAGGGATGGGTTCGAGCCCAAGTAGGGCGAACACGACGTCCTGAAGTGTGCTGGCTTGGTCTTCCGACCACCGCGATCAAGGTGTGACGCAGCGGTGAAGCTGCGGGTGCCAGGTAGACCCCGAAGGGCAGGTTGGCGCCGTAACGCAGAGATGGAGTCGCGGATGCAAGGTAGATCCCGGAGGACAGGTTGGTTCCACAACGCAGAGGTGGAGTCGCGGATGCAAAGTATATCCCGCGGGGCATTCTTCCTGAGCCACCAGCGTCACGTCGGGCACCATAAGCTGCGAGCCATGTGAGGAGAACGGCACGGCTTGGGCGCTTACCGCGACCAACGATGCCGTTAACGCAGCACAGGCGAGAGGAAAATAGGACATTCTAAACATCCGCTGCTTCCTCCAAACGGCGATAACACGATGCTAGTGGAGAGTGAGGCCGTGCTCAATGGCAGTCCACCCCGCCGCCAGGGGAATCCGCGCTTTCCCTTGGAGGCAGTGCCGGCCGGACCGTGACGCTGGCGACCAGCACCCGCCTGTTCGCGACCCAACGCGCCAGATCCGCAGCCGGTGCACGGTGACGCTGCTCCCGCCCCCGCATACGAAGGAGGGTTAGCGATAGGCCCAGTGTTATTCGGCGGCAGCGCGGACCGGGGTTTTGCCGAGCACTTCGGCGGCGGCGTC
>JAFASL010000245.1 GCA_019244535.1 Alphaproteobacteria bacterium | reverse complement strand
GCGGGTCGGAGTGCAATCGAACAACCGATGAAGGGCTCATTGATTCTCCTGGAGCTGACGGGCCATGTCGTCTTGCTGCTCTGGGGCATGCGCATGGTCCAAAGTGGCATCGAGCGAGCGTTTGGCTCCGATCTGCGTCGCGTGCTCGGCGGGGCGCTACGCAACCGCTTGGTGGCGGTTGCTGCTGGGGCCGGGGTGACGATGCTGCTTCAGAGCAGCACAGCAACCGCGATGATGGTGACCTCATTTGCTATGCGGGGTGCGGTAGACTTGGTGCCGGCGCTCGCTGTGATGCTCGGTGCGAATGTCGGGACGGCGCTGATCGTGAAGGCGCTTTCGTTTAACGTCTCGTGGGTGTCGCCGGTGCTGCTGCTGGCCGGGTATGGCGCTTTCAAGCGCTGCCCGAAAGGGCGCTACCGTCACCTCGGGCGGGTCGGCATTGGGCTTGGGTTGATGTTGCTTGCCCTCCACATGTTGGTGGAGACGATCGAGCCTGTCAGCAACGCGCCGATTTTGGGGCAGCTTCTTGCGGCCCTGACGGGCGATCCAGTTTTGGACATGCTGATGGCGACCGCGTTGACGTTCGCTGCACATTCGAGCGTTGCCGTGATGCTGCTTCTGGTTGGGCTATCCGCTGGCAATGTGGTGACGCCGGTGGCTGCGATTGCATTGGTGCTGGGCGCTAATCTCGGGGGTGCGTTGCCGCCGGTTATCGAGACAAGTGCCACTAACCCAGCGAATCGCAGGGTGCCGGTAGGCAACTTGTTATTTCGTGCAATCGGCTGCGCTGCGGTTTTGCCGTTCGCTCATCCGCTCGCGGAGATGTTGTGGCAGTACGACCCCAACCCGGCGTCTGCGCTCACGACATTCCATCTCGCGTTCAACGCCGCGTTGGCGGTGTTGTGCATCTTCCTGCTCGATCCGGCGCGAGCGTTGCTGACCCGGATGTTCCCTGAGAAGGCCAAGCGGGGCGTTGAAGTCGCCCAGCCCATGTTTCTTGATGTTGAGGCGCTCGATACGCCCTATCTCGCGCTGGCCAATGCGGCGCGAGAGATTTTGCGGATGGGCGATCTCATTGATGCACTGCTGCGTCTGGTGCCGGAGGCGTTTGAGCGCCGGGACAGAGCGATCACGGAGCAGGCCCGCAGAATTGGGCGCGAACTCGATATCTTGCATGCGGCGGTTAAGGGTTACTTGGCCCGGCTCGAGCGAGCGGAGCTGACAGAGCGGGATACGGTTCGGTTGTCAGATATCCTCGAGTTTGCGGTAAATCTTGGCCATGCCGGCGATATTCTTGAAAGGGCCCTCGCCCAGACTGTGACCCGTCCGGAGGATGCGATCGCGGAGGCGGATCGCCTGGCGCTGTTCCGCCTTCATGCGCAAGTCGTGGCGGGCCTACGCCTCGCGCTCTCGACGATGATGACGGAGGATCAGCGGTCGGCGCGCGAACTCATTGAGGCGAAGCGGCATCTCAACGATCTGGAGCGGTCGGCGGCGCGGGACCACTTGGCGCGCCTCGCCGGATCGGATCCGGCGCTGGTGGGCGGGAGCACCGGGTTTTTGGTGCTGCTGCGGGACCTTAGGCTCGTGAATTCGCATCTTGCGAGCATCGGCTACGCAGTTTTAAGCCCGGATGATCGCCCAGCGTCGCAGCAACCCGAGGTAGCTGAGATCGAGTCGGTGAAAAGTTGATGTAAGGACCGGGCGACGGGTTGCATCGATCGTCCCCGTTGTGTGAGAATGAGAGTGATTCGCAAGTGCGGAATAGGAAGTCTGCGCTAGCCAATAAAGCTATGCCGTCACAAGGCAACTCAACCATTCCGCGCAAGCTGCAACCAACCGGGGATGAACGCGCGTTATGCTGGATCGTGACGACGAAATTGTGCAGCCGCGGCGCCATGGTCCTCCCCCGATACCCTATGAGGCCCCCCCGGCGTCGCTTGCCTTCGGACTCATTCTTTTGCTGTTCGGAGTCATTTTGAGCCAACCGGCTCGCGCTGATGACCCGGCCCGCGTCACACTTATGCCCTATGACTGGAGCGGCTTCTATTTCGGCGGCCACGCCGGATACGCCTGGGGAAGCTCAAATTATACGACCCCGGGCATCTCCGGCTCGCTGAACCTACAGCAACCACTCGACACCTTCGACGAAGCGGGGAGTTTTTTCGGGGGGTTCCAGGCCGGATACAATTACCTGTTGCCGAACCGTTTGCTCCTCGGCGCTGAGGCCGATGCATCGTTTCCAACCTTCCCGAATCTCTCCGGGATCTCCATCGGTGGCACCGCGACATTCAACTCGCCAACGCTCGGCCCAGAAACCTACAGCGAGAATGTGCTTGCTTTCGGCACGGCAAGGGTTCGGCTGGGCTACGCCCCCGGCAACTGGCTGCTTTACGCGACCGGTGGGTTTGCCTGGACGCAAGACAAATTATCACTGACGCAGTTGGCTACCGGTGCCAGCGAATCGCCGACCCTGTGGCGCTTCGGCTGGGCTGCGGGTGCCGGGGTCGAAATCCCGCTCATGCCGCGCTGGACCGCGCGGCTTGAATATCTGCACACCGGTTACGGCAACAGCACCCAGAAATCCTTCGTCGGCGGAACCCAGCCGATCACGTCCAACTTGTCCCTGAACGAGGTGCGCATTGGCTTGAACTATCAGTTCGGCGGCAATCCCTTCTCGGCGCCGGAAACCCCAACGGCCCCCGCCATGCCCGCGTGGATGAACTGGATCACGGACAATGTCGCCTTTCACGGCCAGACGACGTTGCTCTGGCAGGGCTATCCGGCGTTCCGTTCGCCCTATCAAGGTCCCTATAGCCTGTCCGGTGCAACTGAAGGCCGCGAGACCTGGGACGCCACATTCTTTATCGGCGTACGGCCTTGGCTTGGCGCAGAGATATGGATCAATCCCGAGATCGACCAGGGCTTCGGTCTCGGCAACACTCACGGGGTGGCGGGATATCTCACCGGCACAGCCTACAAGCTCGGCTCCGCTGACCCTTACGCGCGCGTGCAGCGCTATTTCCTCCGTCAGACCGTCAATCTCGGTGGCGAAACCGAGCAGCTGGAAGCCGAGGCCAATCAGTTCGCCGGCACACAGACCTCCAACCGCCTTGTGCTGACCGTGGGCAAATTCTTCGTCATAGACATATTCGACACCAACAAATACGCCAACGATCCCAGAAGCAATTTCCTGAACTGGTCGCTTAT
>JAFASL010000213.1 GCA_019244535.1 Alphaproteobacteria bacterium | reverse complement strand
CGTGCTCGACCGGCCATCGGGGCAAAATCAAATAGCGTATTTCTTAAGATCACAGCTCCGGCCGGCCGCCGCTAAGCCGAGCCGGGGATCACTCCTGCTGCCGGGGTGAGGGGCGTTACCGCCCCTTGAACACCGGCTTGCGTTTTTCCATGAAAGCGGTGCGGCCTTCGGCGTAATCCTCGCTCGCGAAACACTCCTCAACCAGACGCTTGCAGAGTGCGAGGTCGCGCTCGCTCTCGTCCTTCATCGCCTCGCGGACGATCGCTTTGACCGAGCGGACGGTCAGCGGCGCATTCGCAGTGATCATGTCGCAGTAATCTTTGACATAGGTTTCGAGCTTGTCGGCTGCCACGACCTGGTTCACAAGGCCCATGCGCAACGCTTCGTCGGCGCTGAACTGCCGCGCCGTGTAAAAGATTTCGCGTGCGCAGGCGGGGCCCACAAGATCGATCAGCCGGCGGATCCCGTCATAGGCATAGCCGAGCCCGAGCTTGGCCGCCGGAATGCCAAAGCGCGACCCTTCGGCGGCGATCCGCATGTCGCACGCCAGCGCAGTGCCGACCCCGCCGCCGATGCAATAGCCCTGGATCATCGCGATCGTCGGCTTGGGGGTATCCTGCAGCCGTTGCCGTGCGCTCTCGGAAATCTTGCTGTAGGCCGCCGCCGCCTCCGCCGAGGCGCGCTTCTCCTTGAATTCCGATATGTCGGCTCCCGAGACGAATGCCCGGCCGCCGGCGCCGCTGACGACGATGACGCGGACCGCATCGTCTCTTTCGAAATCGTCGAGGATCCGGGTCACGGCCTCCCACATTTCGAGCGACACCGCATTGTGCCGCGCCGGGTTATTGAAGATCAGGCGGCCGATGCCGCCCTCCTTCTTGGCGATCATCTTGCTGGTGATCGGTTGATCTAGCATGGGTGTCGCTCCTTACACGACTTCGCGGGCGCGCAGGTCGGCAATCGCCGCATCGTTGTAGCCGAGCTCGTGCAATACGTCCTCGGTGTGCTGGCCGAGTTCCGGAGTCGGCCGCAATTTGGCGGGCTCGGGCGTACGGGTCATGTTGATCGCTTGGCCGACGACCTTGATCGGTCCGAGCTTCGGGTGATCGACGGGGCGGGCCATTTCGAGATGCTGCACCTGCGGATCGGCAAAAGTCTGGTCGATTGTATTGATCGGCCCGCACGGCACGCCGACCTCGTTCATCAATTCGATCCAATAGCCGCTGGGGCGCCTCGTGGTGATCTCGCCGATCCGCTCATTGAGCGCTTTCCGGTTCTTCGAACGCTGCGCCCCGCTCGCGTAATCGGGGTCGTCGAGCAGCGCCATCGCGTCGGCCGCCTCGCAGAAGCGACGGAACATGTGGTCGCCCGAGGCGGCAATGTTGATCTGCCCGTCAGAGGTCGGGAAAACGCCGGTCGGGATGCCGGTCGGGTGGTCATTGCCGGCCTGCTTGGCGACCTCGCCGGAGATCAGCCAGCGCGAAGCCTGGAAATCAAGCATGAAGATCTGCGCCTCGAGCAATGAGGTGTGGACCCATTGGCCGATGCCGCTTTGCTCGCGCTCGATCAATGCCATCAGCATCGCTTGCGCGAGCAAGAGGCCGGCGCACAGATCGTCGATCGGAATGCCGACCCGCACCGGCCCCTGCCCTGGCAGGCCGGTGATCGACATCAGCCCGCCCATGCCTTGGGCGATCTGGTCCACTCCGGGCCGCTTCGCATAGGGCCCGGTCTGGCCGAACCCGGATATGCTGCCATAGACGATGCGCGGGTTCACCTTCTTGACCGACTCGTAATCGACGCCGAGCCGGTATTTCACCTCCGAGCGGAAGTTCTCGACGATGACGTCGGCCTTCTCCGCCAGCTTGAAAAAGATCGCCTTTCCCTCCTCGGTTTTGAGGTTGAGGGTGAGGCTCCGCTTGTTGCGATGCAGGTTCTGAAAGTCGAAACCGTCGCGCCGTGACCCCGTTACGTCGCCGCGCGACTCGCCCGGCTGCTCGATCTTGATCACATTGGCGCCCCAATCGGCGAGCTGGCGCACTGCGGTCGGCCCGGCGCGAGCATGGCACAGATCGAGCACGGTAAAACGGGCGAGAGGCAGCGATCCGTTGCTCACGATGAGGATCCTCCGGTTTTGGATAGAATCGGTTGCAGAACTTACACCCGCCGCGCGCGACAGGGTCAAGTTTCCGCGCCCGTCGCGCGGCGGAATCGGTTCTTCAATAGAACACCATCGCGCGGCGGCAAAACCCGCGGGGGCTCATCGGCGCGGATGGCGATGGAAGCAAACAAGCTCGTCGTAGCATCGTGGACCCGAGCGGAAAACTCCCGCAATCCGAGTTCGTCTGCGATGTCGAACGCCTGTTCGAAGCCGCAGGCGCGAGCGACGCCGGTGAGGCTGACCCCTGCTGCGGTATGGCTCGCCTGCATGCCGGTCTCGCCGTAATGCCCATTGTCGAAGACCGCAATCGCCAGGTTCGGGGGTCGCTGCACGCCCATCGTCGCGAGCGAGCCGAGCCCCATCAGCATCTCGCCGTCGCCGGTCACGACGAGGACCCGGCGGTCGGGCCGGGCGAGCGCCAGCCCGAGCCCAACCATCGCGGCCGCACCCATCGCGCCCCACAGGTAGAAATTGCGCTCGTCGTCCGCGACCGACGCAGCATCCCACGTCGTCGAACCGAGGCCGGTGACAAGCAGCAGATCGCCACGGTTTTCGAGCAGAATGCGCATCGCTTCGCGGCGGTCGAGGCGTTGATCGAGATCGGGCTCATTCGAGATCATTTCACCCACCGCTTTGCGCCGATCAATCGCTGCGAGAATAGGACCGCGGTCGCGAGGTCGCCGTTGAGCGCGATGTCGAGCGCGGCGGCGACGGTCTCGGCGGCGTCTTCCGGCCGGTCTACGCGATAAACGAGGACATCGCAGAGTTCGAGCGCCGCCTGGGTCCTCGACCCCATCGGCACCTGCCATGGGTTGAACTCGGCCCATTCGCCCCGCATCGTGACCAGCATCGTCAGCGGGAAGCGGCAGGTTTTTGTCATTGACAGCATATTGATGCAATTTCCGACGCCGCTCGACTGCATCAGCAAGGCCCCGCGCTGGCCGCCGAGCCAGGCGCCGGCGAGCAGCGCCACCCCTTCCTCTTCGCTGGTCAGAGTTACGGCGTGGATCTCGTGGTCGTCGCGGCACAACTCGATCAAGCGTGCGTGACCGGCATCCGGCACATAGCCGACTTGCCGGATATGCGCCGCCTTCAACGCCGCGAAAACCCCGTCCCGCCAGTCCGACATATCCGCTGCTATGAGTTCGTCCATACTCGATTCTTCGTGCCGCAGACGGTGAACCTAGCACCATCCCGATCCTCATTGAATCTCAAGGCCGGGTAGTCCATACGAATCCGGTATGAGTGAAGAGCCCGACAATTTGGTCCTCGTTTACCTGCGTCGGATCGACGGCAAGATCGATCGGCTAATCGAGGACGTGCAGGATCTCAAGCACAGAGTGACCTCATTGGAAGGCCAGGTTGCCGGACTGCGCAGCGAAACCGCCAGCATCCGCGCAGATATGGCGGCGATGTCTCTGCGGATCGATCGCATTGAGACTCGCCTCGACCGCATCGAGCGACGGTTCGATTTCATATCTGTGCCTACGTCTTGACCGGAGGACCTTGTTCCGCCCGCGCCGATATAGCGGGCGCGTCGCCGGATGAGAATCCTGCTCTCGTATTGCTCGATCGCGTGCGCGATCCATCCGACCGTGCGGCCGATGACAAAGAGGGCGAAAGCGCTGTTCTGTGGCAGGCCCAAGCCCGCGGCGGCCGCCGCCAGCAATCGACGTTGGGGTGGCGGCCGGTCAGGCGCGCCCCGGCTACGACTGCCGCTTCGATGAGATCGCGCGCTTCGGGTACGGTCCGAACGATCGCGCCGAGGATCGCCGCAGCTCTCGCCCCATTTCTTGGTTGCAGCGCGTCCGGGCCTCCCGCTGATCTGGAAAATCGTGCTGGTGGTCGAGATACTCGGACCCCGACGGCATCGGTTACGAGATCCAGGTCTTTTTCCAGCTGTTCGACATCAAGCGGCTGATTGCATAAGCGCTGGCGTTTGGGGCTGTGGTCCTGGCGATCGAGTGGTGCGTTTTGCTGCCGTTCGAGCGCTATCTGCCGGGGTGGCGCGGATGACCACCGGGATAGCGCTGGATGTTGATGAGAAGCGATACCCGAAGCCGCCGACCGGCTGCGCGCTCTGCTCCTGCGGCTCGTCGCCGCCCGAGCGTGACCGTGCTGTTCATCACGCACGACCCGACAGAATCTGTCACGCTTGCCGACCGCATCCTGCTGCTCTCCCCGGCCCCCGGCCGCGTGCTGGCCGAAATGCCGATTCCATTGCCGCGGGAGCGACGATGTGAGTGATCAAAGTATGCGGAAGCTAGCCGCCGGACTTTCGCTGTAGGGTTTGGATAATGGGACCAAACAGCCTGGATCAACTCCTGCGCTGCAGTAGGTTCTGCACCAAGATTTGAGGCGCAATTCGGATACGCTGGCGGAAGTCCTTCCGTGTCCGGGCAGGGCTAAACCCAGTGGAGACACGAGAAACGGCTAATCTGAAGTCGCGCAAAGCGCAGAAGCGCGGTTATCCCAAGCCCAATGCCCAATATTAGTATCGCGGGCGGCTCTGGCGTTGGAATAATCGTAACCAAGTCGCTAGAAGGAGAAGTAAAACGGTCGTCATCGCTGAAGAAGCTGACGATTACAGGCCCCAGATCGAGGCTGAAACTGCAACCCGACGACACTTGTTCTATGCAACCGGCGGAACCTCCCGCGAAAAATCCGAAATCCTCGATCAGGTTAGGTGGATCCGAGCGAAAGCCAATCACGCCATTGCCATTATCCATTGGCGCGTTGCCGCCAATAAGCTGGTCACTAATGCAACTGAGCGGGTAACCTGACAGAGGACAAGGCCGACCGTTTGCATCAAACGGGTCCAGTATATCCGTAAGCGGTATCTCCGTGAACGCAGTAGAGAATGGGACATTGAAATCCAACTCCATCTCGAACTCGATGGACGGCTCTGTAAGCCCAGCCTCGGGAACAGCAAACGTTACTGGATTTGTCAGAAGAGGAGGTCCACAGTCCGTAAATGTTAGGCTAGCGAATAGACGGCAATTGACTGTGATTCCGTTACCAACAGGCACGACATTTGCGTGGACATTGGTGACAACGAACGTCAGGGCCAACAGCAGTGTTGATAGAAAACTGAACATGTTTTCCTTCCTCTCGTCCGCCGCCCTAAGAACGCGGTCGCCCTCGGTTCCACAACATGGACGCTAATAATGTAAATCGTCGCGCAGCAATAGATGCGAGTCGGTCCCTAATCCGCCTTCCTGGCCCGAGGATTTGGAAGCCGTCGTTTTGAGGCCCGGCTCGCCCGTGGCGCAGGGGTGTTGCGTTTAGGATTTCGACGCCGGCTGCCGGCGCCTCCAAGATCGCTTGGCCGTCTGGGCTGTCCCATGCCATCCCCGAATAATTCGGCAGGGCGAGAGAGCGCGGCGCAAGCGTCTCCCGGCGGGTGCAGAGCCTTAACCCGGCCCGCCCCCAGGGTGCGCGCCGACATAGCGCGCGCGCGGCCGGATGAGCACGCCGCTCTCGTATTGCTCGATCGCGTGCGCGATCCATCCGACGGTGCGGCCGATGACAAAGAGGGCGAGGGCGCTGTTCTGCGGCAGGCTCAATCCGATCGCAGCCGCAGCCAGCGCGAAATCGACATTGGGATGACGGCCCGTCAGGCGACTTCCGGCAGAGATTGCCGCCTCAATGAGATCACGTTTTTCGGGTACGGTCCGGACCAGCGCGGCAAGGATCGACGCGGCGCGCGGGTCGCCGTCCGGATACAAAAATTGTCCGAATGCGGGCAGATCCTCGCCACGCGCGAGGCGCCCCGCCATCACGGCCATCGGATCGCCGCCCTGCGCGATTTCGGCAAAGAGCGCCTCTGCCCTCGCCGAAGCCCCGCCATGCCGACGGCCCGAAAGAGCGCTGAGCGCCGCGGACACGACCGCATAGGGAGTTGCGCCGGTGGAGGCAACGCAGCGCGCGACAAAGGTCGAGGCGTTCAGCTCGTGGTCGGCGATCAACACGAGGCAGCGGCGGAGGATATCCCCCCTCGCCGCATCCAATCCCCATGCTTTGGCGAGCTGATCGTGGATCGGCTCGGATGACGGAACCGCCGACGCGATGCAGGCCGTAAGCTCTTGGATGATCTGATGTCCGGTGCGGATCACTCCGCTTCGGGTCAGATCGAGGGCGGGCAAATCCTGGCCGGCCATCCACGCCAGTCGGATTTGACAGCGCTCGATCAGCCCTGAGGCCGAAATATCGCGCGGCGGGAGCGAGGCGCGATCGAAATCAGCTCCGGGGCTTGTCTGCGCCCCCCAAAGCAGCGTTGCGACTTCCTCGAGAGTAGCCGCCTCGGCAAGGTGAACCGCGTCCTCGCCGCGGTAGTAAAGCCGGCCGTTTTCGATCAGGCAGATCGACGATGCAATTACTGGCGTCAGCGCTTCGCCGTGGCTGGCGCGCTCCGCCGCTCCGCCGGGGCGCATCCCCAGAAAGGCCTCGACATCCTCGGTTCGATAACGCCGTTCGCGGCTGCCGGGCACGCCGACGGAACGGAGTCGCCCGCGGCTGACATAAGCGTAAAGCGTGTCAAGCTTGATGCGGAGCCGGTCGGCGGCTTGTCGAGCAGTCAAGAGACCGGCTTCGGACATAATGGTTGATCAAGAATCAAGGTTGACAGAGTTGATATCATCTCATCTAGTACAGCTGTCTACCTGGAGGCAGCCATGTCCGCAATGCGTCATTTCGCTTCGGCCGAGATCGGGATCGGGCACAACGGAAACCCGGCTAAACTTCCCGTGTTGCAGCCGACGATCGGCCCGCCAATGGCCGACATTCGTAAGCTCTACAGAGAAGCTGGCTGTTATGCCTATGACCCCGCTCTCGGCCAAACCGGGATCTGCCGGTCGGCAATCACCTATGTCGACGGCGAAAGCGGCGTCCTGCTCTATCGCGGCTATCCAATCGCCGATCTGGTCGAGCGCTGCAGTTACGTTGAGATCTGCTGGCTGCTGCTCAACGGCGAACTGCCGACAGCCGCTCAGCTCGAACGCTTCACACACGACATCACGCACCACACGATGGTCAACGAGCAATTGCACGCGATCTATCGAGGGTTCCGCCGCGACGCCCATCCGATGGCGGTGATGTGCGGCGTGGTCGGCGCATTGGCCGCGTTCTACCATGACGGGCTCGACATTTTCGATCCGCTGCACCGGATGATCGCCTCGCATCGGCTGATCGCGAAGATGCCGACGATTGCAGCGATGGCCTACAAATATTCGCTTGGCCAGCCTTTCGTGTACCCGCGCAACGACCTCAGCTACGCCGAGAACCTCCTCAACATGCTGTTCTCCGTGCCATGCGAGGCCTATCGCGCGCCCGCCGCTGCGGCGCGCGCCCTCGAGGCGTTGCTGATCATCCAGGCCGACCACGAGCAGAACGCCTCGACCTCGGCGATGCGCCTTGTCGGGTCTACCCGGGCCAATCCCTACGCTTGCACCGCTGCGGCGATCGCAGCGTTGTGGGGGCCGCTCCACGGGGGTGCCAACGAGGGGGTGTTGGAGACCCTGGCGGAGATCGGCACCGTCGATCGCATTCCCGAAATCCTGCGCCGTGCCAAAGACAACAGCGACCCGTTCCGCCTGATGGGTTTTGGCCACAGGGTCTATAAGAGCTACGACCCGCGGGCCAAGGTATTGCGTCAGCGTTGCTACGAAATCCTCGACGCGTTGGGGCAGCGCGACGACCCACTTCTCGCGCTCGCAATGGAGCTGGAGCGCGTCACGCTCGCTGACGACTATTTCATCGAGCGTAAGCTCTATCCGAATGTCGACTTTTACTCCGGGATCATCTTCCGCGCGCTGGGCTTGCCACCGGCAATGTTCACCCCGGTCTTTGCGGTGGCGCGCACGGTCGGCTGGGTGGCGCATTGGAACGAGATGATCGCCGATCCGGAAACCCGCATCTTCCGCCCGCGCCAGCTCTACACCGGACCTGTAGAACGGGCGCTCGTGGCAATCGACGAGCGTGCGGCGCATCAGCCGCTCGTCGGGTGAGACTAAAACGGAGTCTATACAATGCAAAAACGGATCGATCTGGCCCAGCTGTCTCCTGTGGTTGGCACCCTGTATCCCTCACCCTTTGATCTCCCGTGTCGCGCACGGGAGCGCAGAAAGCTCGGCGATGCCGCGGGCCTGTCGCAGTTCGGCGTCAATCTCCTGCGGTTGCCGCCGGGGGCGTGGTCGAGCCAACGCCACTGGCATACGGCCGAAGACGAGTTTGTTTATGTGCTTTCCGGTGAAGTTGTTCTCGTCACCGACGGGGGTGAAGAGGTGCTGCGCCCTGGTGATGCAGCGGGGTTCCCGGCGGGAGATGCCAACGGGCATTGCCTGCAGAACCGCTCGCAGAGTGACGCCCAAGTGCTCGAAATCGGCACCCGAACGGCGGGCGACTCGGCCTATTACTCGGATATCGACATGGTCGCGCCGGCCGGCGGCAAGCCCGCAATCTATACCCGCCGCGACGGGACGCCCTATCCGGACATCAGGCGCCGCGGTCCCTGACCGCTTCGCGTTCAGGTAGCAGGCAGGCCTTGGCCGTCCATTGCGGTCGCGGGCAAGCCGAGGTGGCGCAGGACCGTCGGAGCCATGTCGATCAGCGAGGATGGCTCGTGGCGCATGCCGGGGGCAAAACCGCCGCCAGAGATGAAGAGAAACGGGTTCTGCTCGTTTTTGCCAAGACCCCCGTGCTGGCCAAAACCGGTATTGTCCTTTGGCTCGAGCGGGTCGCGCACGACCCAGCTGTGGCCGGCGACGCCGTGCGGATTGGTGCGGCTGTCGGATTTGAGCGTTACCGCAATTTGCATTGGTGAGTCCGTCGGCAACCCAGCCGAAGCAAGCTCCGGGCCGACGAAAGCGCGGCCGACCCATTCCTGGGTTGCGAGAAACCGGGCTACCCGCCCGACGAGGACACCCGCAGGATCGGCGAAATACAGCAAGGCAGAGGTACCATTGGGCGCAACAACGACATCAGACGACCTCGGGGCGCTCTTGAGCCCGGCTTCGATCAGCAGGCCTTCAAAATCGATTGTCTCGTCGACCGTCTCCATGCCGTGGTCGGAGCCCACGATAAAGAGAATCTGCTCGCCACTCGGATCAAGGGCCGCCACGGTGTCGGCGACGCGGCGCACATTGGTGTCGGCGCTCGCGATTGCCTGGCGGTGCGCGGGCGAGCCCAGCGGCGAATGGTGGCCGGTGTAGTCCGGCTCCGACAGCCACAACAGCGCGACCGTCGGGATGCGCGCGCGCAGCACCTCTTCGCAGAACCGTTCGGTTGCAACGCTGTCGCCGGCATCGCCTTTGGAGATGGCGAGCCCTTCCGCAGAGGGCAGCGGCCGGCGGCCCGGCCCGAAGCTGCCCGCCGGATTGTAGACCCAGCCGAAGCCGTCGGGGTCCAGGAAGTAGGCTGCTCCCGGCGAGACATTTGAGATCGCGATCGTCGCACTCCCGGCGCGGCTCACCCGCTCTGCAAGAGTTGGGCGGTGCAAGGTGCGGCCCGTCGCGCGGAGCAGGCGGTCGCGAAAATCAGGCTTGCCGACCGACAGGCAGACGAGCCCATCGCCTTCGTCGATTGCCATTGTGTTGCCCAGCAGACCGTGGCGCGCCGGCAGGCAGCCGGTGGTGATCGATGCTGCGCTCGTGCGCGTCGTGGAGGGAAAGACGCTCCTGTGGTTGGCGAACTGCGCAGAGCGCTGCCCGAATTCGCTCAGGAACGGCGCGACATGAGGCGTAATCAGATCGGCCCTGAGGCTGTCGCAGATCACGATGACCGCGCGTTTCATTGCGGACCTCCACTTCGAGCGGCTGGGTCGAGCGCGAGAACGCGTTCGCGGAGTTCAGCCGATAATGGTGTTTTCTCGCCCGTGATGTTGACGACAAGGATCAGCACGGCGCGACCGAGCGCACAGAGCCCGGCGCGCCATACCGCATATTCCATGTCGAAGCTCGTGCGACCTAGCCGCACCGTGCGAGCGCTGACCAGCATCTCGTCAGCATAGGCGAGCGGGCGGTGATAGCGGATGGAAGTTTCCGCGATGACCGGACCCGGCGCATTCGGCGACAGAGGGGCGAGGCCGACCGCTTCCAGATAGCGGTTGCGCGCCTCCTCGAACCACTCGAAATACGCGCGGTGATTGGCGTGCCCAAACGGGTCGCATTCGCTCCACCGCACGCGGTGTTGGATTGCAAAGGCCCACCCCGGCTCGATCCCGAAGCGCGCCCAATCCGATGTCATCACGTTCCTCGCGGGGCGCTCAGCTTGGCGAGAGGCCGAACATCCCCCAAGGCCTCGAGCATGCCCACCGCATCCCACATCGCCATGCCGTGCTCCGGCGGAAGACCCGGCACCGAACGACAGCAATCGTTGAACTTGGCTTGCGCGGCTTCTGGAGACAGCGGCCGCACGGGGCTGCCGAGAACCGCGTCAACGGTGACGGCGACGCTCCGACCTTCCGCAAGATCGAGCTCGACCCGTTGCGGCAGCAGCGCATTGGGGTCGGGATTGCTGTCCTCGATGACAGTCAGCCGGTGCGAGAGCTGGAGTATATCGAGGTCAGCAAGCGCCGCCGTGGTGAAGTCGCCGATTCCGACAGTTCCGCGGTGCAGGCAGACGGCCCCGACATAGGGCAAAGAGAGCCGGGCATACCCGGCGCTCATGCCCCGAACTGCGGGACGCGCAACAAGCCGTGCCGTCAGTGGCGGCACATAAAAGCGGCACGCGACAACGCGATCGCCGGTCACCCCGTCTTCGTCCATCAGGCGCTGCAGCCCATCGATGCCGCCATGCGTCGCGCGTCCGCTGGGGAATGGCTTGTGGCTGAGCTCCGCGACGCGCCAGCGCTCGCCGAGCTCGTCGAACGGCGCAGGATCGGCCTTTCCGTCGAACAGCGCGAAATAGCCGAACTCGCCGCTAATCGGCGCGCGCGGTCCGGGCATGCCGCGCCGGGCCAGCTCGACCGCAGTGACCGCGCTTCGCGCCGCAAAGCCCATCTGCATCGCCAATTGCGGCGATCCCTCGGTATGCGCCTGCATTGTGCCGGCGCATTGCCCGTAATAGATGCCTAGCGCGTCGCTCAGCTGCTCGCTGTCGAGGCCGGCGAGCATTGCAAGACCCACACTGGCGCCGAACCCGCCGGCGTTGGCCGGCCGAAAGAACCGCATCGGCGCGCGTGAGCACAAACCTAACGTCACCGCGACATCGACCGCGACAACAACGGCGCGGATCAGGCGGGCGCCGGAGACCTCGCCTTCGCGCTCGGCCCAGCCGAGGAGCGTGGGCAAAATTGCGGCCATCGGATGGACGACAGCCGCCTCGTGCACGCAATCGAATTCCTGGCCGTGGACCTGATAGGCGTTGAGCATCGCCGCGTGCATGAGCGGCAACCGCTCGCCGCCACCAAAGACCGTCGCCTCCGGCACCCCGGCCATCGCGGAGAGCATGTCGAGAATCTCGCCGCGCCAAGGGGTCCGGCGTCCCGCTACCCCGACCGCCAATGTATCGGCAATGAAGTTCTTCGCCGCGGCACGGGCGGTGTCCGGGACTCCGTGTTCGGCTACCCTTTCAACATGCCCGACGATTTTGTCGACGACCGGATCCTGCTGTTTCAACTCGCGGCGAGCCTTGTGAGGTCGGAGACATCGGCGAGGCGATCGAGGCTGGCTATCGTCTCGCGCAACTCGCGGGCGCGAGGCGCGCCCAATACCGGCTCGACGAGCGCATCGAATTTTGCGGCGAGCCGACGGCCTTGATCGGCGATGTCGGCGGCGGGGATGCCTGAATCGTGACGCGCCGTGAGACGTCGGCCGTCGGTCAGCCTGATTTCGAGTTCGCTCACCGTCTGTGGCCAGCTGTCCTGCCAGTCGAGTTCGACCAGCTCGCGCACCCTCACCAGAGTTGGATCGCGCGCGTTTTCGCCGCTGTATGCGCCAAGGCTCGCCGTGTCGATACCGGTTAGCGCCATCGCCACGGTCTGGCGCAGGCTGAACTTGCTCTGCAACCCATCCACCGGGGCGGGAATGTTGCAGACACGCTCGCAGCTCGCATCGAGCCTCAAGGTGATGTCGGCGATGGCCTCCGGGCGCAGCTCATGTTCTTCACCCAATCGGCGGGCGCATTCGATCGGGGCGTGCGTCAGATAGCATGCTGCATGGTATTTGAAGAGGTTGGCGAAGAGATGGAGTCCCGCTTGGGGCGTGGCGAGAGCCGCCTCCGGCGAGAAATTCGGGCCGTGCGTCAGCGCGAAGCCTTGGACGCATTCGATAATGTCGGCGCGGCTCGAGAAGCCCCGAGCCGCAAGCCGCGCCGCCAGTAGTCCGTTTTGAGCGGCTTTCCCGGCATGGAACGGCTTGCACATAGTCCCGAATTGGGATTTGAGACCCGCCGCCTGCGTCCCGGCGATGCCGAGCGCCACCGCTGTCGCCTCGCCGTCTAGACCGAGCAACCGGGCGCAGGCCGCCGCGGCGCCAAAGGTGCCGACCGTGCCGGTGGAATGAAAACCGAGATTGTAATGCCCGGGCTGGAGCGCCGCGCCGATCCGGCAGGCGGTTTCGTATCCGGCGATAAAAGCGGTGATCACTTCGCACCCCGAGCTGCACGTCAACTCGGCGAGCGCGAGGACGGCGGGCAAAATTGCGACCGACGGATGTCCCGGCATCGCCATGTTGACGTCGTCGTAATCGAGCGCATGGCTGGCCGCGCCGTTGACGAGCGCGGCGGACAGAGCTGGCAGGCGCGCCGGGTGGCCGATGACGCTCGCCTGCGGCGCACCACCCGCCTCGGCCAGCTCGTCGAGCAGGAGCCGGACCAATTCGTCGCCGGCTCCCGCGAGCCCCACGCCGTAATAGTCGAGCACGCATTGCCGTGCGAGCTCGTGCGCTTCTGCAGGGATAGCGTCGAATTCGAGCGCTGCAGATTTGCTTGCCAGCGTCCGCGTCAGATTTTCTGTCGCCATCTTCTCCTCCTCACCGGCCCTTGAAGCGCGGCTTGCGTTTCTCGTTGAACGCCAGGACGCCTTCGCGCCGGTCCTCGGTTGGCACCATCCGGTTATAGGCCTCGATCTCGAGCATCATGGCGCTTGCCAGGTCCATCTGCAGGCCGAAGTGAATCGCATGCTTCGCCTGGCGCACCGAGATCGGTGCGTTGTCGGCGATGCGGCGGCCGGTCTCGAGCGCCTCCTCGACGACCTGCCCCGGCGCACAGACCCGATTGACCATGCCCCATTCATAAGCCTCCGCGGCAGTGAATGGGCGGCCCGTCAGGATGATCTCCTTCGCCCGCCGCTCGCCGACGGCGCGCGGCAGGTTCTGCGTGCCGCCGGCGCCCGGCATGATGCCGAGCGTCACCTCGGTCAATGCGAAGCGCGCCGTCTCGGCCGCGTAAATAAAGTCACAACACAGCGCCAATTCGCCGCCGCCGGCATAAGCGGCGCCGTTCACTGCGCCGATGACCGGCACCGGACAGCCAATAAAGGCCCGGATCATGCGCTCGAACAACAAGTGCTGATCCTGCCATGCCTCGTCGGTCATGCCGTTGCGCTCCTTGAGGTCGCCGCCGGCGCAGAACGCCCGCTCCCCCGCGCCGGTCACGACGATGCAGCGCTGTTGCCCGGGGGCGGCGTTGAGCTCGTCGAAGAACGCGAGCAGGTCGCGGCCCATTTGGGTGTTCATCGCATTGGCGAGGTCAGGGCGATTGAGGGTCAGCAGCAGCAATCCTTCGCCGCGGTCCTCGGCCCGGACCGTCTCGTAATCCCGATCCATCCATACTCCTCCGCAGACCGGTCTCTCGGGGCCAACTATAGTCTTGCGCGGCGAGCTTGCCGAGATCAGCTTTCCCGTCGATGGACACTCGCTCAACCGGTCCGTTGGCGGGCCGTCGAATAGCCCTTCCCGAAACCCGCGAGCTGGACCGGCTCGCGCGCATGTTCGAGGAGCAGGGCGCCGAAACCCTGCGCTGCCCGCTCGTGGCGATCCAGGACGCCCCGGACCCGGCGCCGGTGCGCGAGTGGCTGACCCGTTTTCCGTTCGACGACCTGGTCCTGTTCACCGGCGAAGGCTTGCGCCGGTTGCACGGCTTTGCGCTACGCTTCGGCTTCGAGCCGTCCTTTCTCGATGGGTTGCAAGCGGCGCGAAAGATCACGCGCGGGCCGAAGCCCGAGCGGGCGCTGCGCGAGCTCGGGTTCAAATCCGATGTGCGGCCCGAAGAGCCGACGACCGGGGGACTGATCGCGACTTTGTCGGGTTTCGATCTGCGGGGCCGGCGGGTCGGGGTACAGCTCTACCCGTCCAGTCCCAATCCTCGGTTCACGGATTTTCTGCGGCAGGCCGGTGCCGAGCCCGACCCGGTTCTGCCCTACGTTTATGCCTCTGCAGCAGATGACGACAGGGTCGTCGAGCTGATCGATCGAATGGCCGGAGGCACGGTCGACGCCATTGCCTTCACCAGCTCGCCACAGGTGCAGCGGCTCTTCCAGGTCGCAGCGGCGACGCGGCGCGAGGAGGCGTTGCGGACGGTGCTGCGGAGAATGCAGATAGCCGCCGTCGGTCCGGTCGTCGCCGACGAATTGCGCCGCCAGGATGTCGAGGCGACGATTACCCCGGATCGCAGCTACTTTATGAAACCGTTGGTTTCGGCCATTGCCGCCGCCTTCTCCGACCGACTTCAGGGTCTCTCGGCCGGACGTCTATTCCCCGGCCACCGCTAACCCGCCGAGGCTGGGAGCGGTCTCGATCGAATGGTCTGGCCGGATCCGCCAAGTCATCACGATGGCGAACAGCAGCAGCCCGACCGAGAAGCCGAACGGTGTTGTCCAACTGCCGGTGCGGTCGAGGAGCCAGCCGAAGGCGACAGGTGACAGGATGCCGGCGACGGCACCCGCGGAATTCATCAGCGCGCTCGAAGAGCCGGCGTATTTCGGCGCAATGTCCATGGTCGCGGTCCACAGCGGCGCAATCGCGAACCCGAGGAAGAACAACGCTACCGTGAACCCGGTAAGACCGACAACCGGATCGTGGACCAGGATGGCCGGCACCAGCCCTGCCACGACGAGAATCCAGCTCGCCGCGATCATCCGCGAGCGCGCGATCAGCAGGTTCCCGGTACGGCGCAACAGGTAGTCGGTGACCACACCGCCGAGGAATTCGGCAATCATCGCGCAGAACAGCATCGCCGCGTACAGGAACGACGATTTCTTCAGATCGAAGCCGTAGTTCTTCTGTAATAAGGACGGCATCCAGGTCACAAACAGCCAGCCGGTCCAGCCTTGGCAGAAATAGACGATCATCAACGGCGCCACTCGGGGGACGAGACGCCGCCACGGCACCGGGCCGGAACCGATCTTTCCCGCGGGATCAGCGGCCGGTAATGCGGCCAGTTCCGCTCTGGTTATGCGGGGATGCTGACGCGGATCCTCGCGGAAGAACCACCACCACGCGGCAGCCCAAAAAGCCGACACGACGCCGAGCGCAACAAACGAAAAACGCCAGGAAAACCATGCGATCAGGAAGGCGACGATCGGCGCCGACGCCCCCGCGCCGAGACGCCCAGCGGCGTGGGTGATGCCGACCGCGGTGCCGCGTGCGGCGAGCGAGGTCCATTTCGAGAGTGCGCGGGTAACCGCCGGCAACGTCGCACCCTCACCCATGCCGAGCACCAAGCGCACGGCAAAGAGTGAAACCAGCCCGGTCACTGCCCCGGTCGCGATCGTCGTGATCGACCAGGTCAGTCCGCAGACAGTCAGCGTGCGCCGCGCACCAAAGCGGTCGGCAAACCAGCCTCCGATCAGCTGAAACGGAGCATAGGCGTAATTAAAGGCCGAGAAGGCGACACCGAGCGCGATATTGCTAAGGCCAAGGTCCTGCTGCATCACGCTCGCCGCCGCGGCCAGGTTGACCCGGTCGACAAAGAGGATGAAGTGCATCACGACCACGAGGGTCAGGAAATTCCTGGTGGCTCGTCCGCTGAAGGCGAACAGCATTTTGCCCTCCTGCCAGTCTGGCTTCCTACGGAGGTGTTCGAGAGTCAGGCCAGCCGATAGACGCGTTTTGCGGTGCCGCTGAACAGCATTGCCTTCTCGTAGGCCGAAGATCCGGCGGCCAAGCGCTTGAAGGCGTTCCACAAGATCGGATAGCTGGAGCTGGCTCCGTCCGGCGGGAAGTTGCTCTCGAACATCGCGCGGTTCACGCCAAAGGCCGCGATGCAGGTTTCGATATAGGGCCTATAGGCGGTTTCCAGTTCGAT
>JAFASL010000140.1 GCA_019244535.1 Alphaproteobacteria bacterium | reverse complement strand
GGGGCCGAACGAGACCTCCGGCTTTGGTGTATCCGCTCGCACTACAGGCTTATAGAAAACCCGGCCAGCTTGGTTGACCTTGCGAACGACGAGGTGCTCGACGGAGCCATTAGCCAACCTTCGTGCTAATATTTCTCCCGCGCAAAGGCTGAACACCAACACGCTGCCGTCATCGAGCGTACGCTGGACTGGAGTTTTGAATTTCCGTAAGTGTTCTATTGCCTGAAGCCGGGTTTTCGTTCGAGAGACGATTTTTCCCTCTGGAGTGCGATAGAGCGCGAGGTGTCGCAAAGATTGCCCGAGCTCGGCAAAGGTGCGGCCATCTGATTTCACTGCCATCACCGCTCTGGGTTGGCGCTCCACCAACAGCCTGACCTTCGTGATTGGACGGCCCTGGGGATGATTCCGGTCCTGGAGAGTGAGGGGCCTAGAGGCCAGAGCTTTCCTGTCAGCCTCGGTCGGTGCCCTCGCCTTCATCATGTTGCGGATGGCGCCGTCGCGAATCTGCGTCACCTCCCGGTTCGACAATTCATGAACGGGCTTTCGCCTGACAAGAACGAGACCTCCGGATTTTTCTGGCTCTTCTGCGGTCAGCCCAAGGGGCCGTTCCTCGTGAAGCGGTCCAGAGAGTTTTCGCTGCACGCGATGCGAGACCACAACTTCTGCGACCCTCGTCTTCACCCCCTCGAATAGCCCAGTCCACGGCGCTTCGAAGTGGGGTGGATGCGCGCCCGTCTCCCGTTGCTTGTGCCAATCGGCCAGGCGTTTGACAAATGCGCGGGAGGTCAGCGCGACGACCAGCGCATCAATCGCGTGGTGCCGGTGGTCGGAGCGGTTCTTGCCTTCGTTCTCGGGGTCGAGGGTCGCGTTGAGACCCCATTGGTGACGAAGTTGCGCAGTAATTCGCCCGTTGACCGTCTCGACCGGAGCGATGGACCCGTCATCGGGCCACAGCCGTTTCAGAAAATCCCGCGCCTCGCGTGCCGCCCATCCCGTGTCAGCGAGCTGCCGCTCGGCGAACTCCTCGGTATCGGCATCGGCAATCATGTTCCTTGACGAAACGGCGGACTTTGTGCTCGGGCAACCTGCAGTCGGCGAGGCGCAGCTTGACGCCTTCCCACACGTGGTGGTCGTGCGCGTACATCTCGTAGGGGGTGCGGTTCCCTTTCTGAATATTGATGTCGACGCGGCAGAGCGTCTTGTTGGCAAAGCTGTTGTCGAGAGAGCGAGACCGCGGCCAGATGTGCTCGACTTGGTATTTGTTTTCCTTAAATAGCGCCTCGAAGCCGATATGGTCGCCGGTATAGGGACAGCGCTCGTTGGCTTCCTTCCATAACAGCCATTTTTCGATCGTGGCGCGATCAGGGTTACTGATCCCGTGATCTGCGAGATCGGCGACTGCCTCCTTGCGGTTGGCCTCCTGCTTTTTGTTGCTCGACAGCCGCTCGGAGCGGCGCCTCTTGCTTTCCTTCAGCTCGCGCGTGAGCTCGACGCGTATCAGATCCGGGCGCCCGTAAAGGCCGAGCAGGTTGTTCGTGACCTTCCTGAGCTCGTTGAGTGTGCGCTGGATTTGTCGGGTTGCGAAGCTCGGGCATCGAGCGGGGGTGTGAAGGAAGGCGATCCGGGGCCTCCCCGGTCGGGCGGTCGCGCGTCGGGAAGGAGTGCTCACGCCAACGAGCGAAACCGGACGAGTTCAGCAAATCCCCGACACTGTGACCACGCTCCATCTCGGGAAGCATGGCCTCGATTGCTTCGGTCGACAGCCTAAGCCATCCCGAGGGGAGTTCGAGTTTCGCGAGGACGTCCGCCTGCTCCTCCGTCACCCCCCAGTCCCGCTGCATTGCGGCGGCGGCGTCGCGGCGCAGTTTGGCGGCTTCCTCGGGACGGCGGATTTCGACGCGGACGTTGCCGATCTTGAGGTAGTCGGCCGTCCATAATCGATCGTGGATTTCTCGCCGGATCTCGCCGCGGTGCGGGTGATCCTCCCATGCCTCGCCAAAGATGTTGCGGAGTTCGATTTCGACGATGTTGCCTTTGATGCCCGTTTCGGCCTTCGAGACCTCCATGTTGAAGGTTTGGTCCTCGGCCTCGGCGCCGTCCCGCCACAATTTGCGCAGCGCTCTGCGAACGCCATTCCAGGAGGTGGATTTCTGTCGATCGGCGAGATCGAGCAGAATTCCGCGCTCGTCCTCGAAAAGCGGCCGCTGATTGGCTCCCGCGATCCGCGACTTCGTGAGCTGCTCCAGCACCATGAACCGCTGCGCGATCCAGGACGTCTTTGGCGCCAAAGGCGCTTCCGGAACCCAAGGGCAGCGCCCGAGCGTTGCGAGGCGCCAGAATGTCGGCCGCTGATAAAAGACGAGATGGTGGATCCTGGCCTCGAAATCGGGATCGGCCAAGACCGTGTGGTGATCCTTCTGCGCCGCCCAGAGGCGGGCAAATTCGTCCTCAATCATGCCGCGCGTGTGATGGCGGCCGCGCTTTTTCGGCTGCTCCGCGAGGAAGGCGCCGAGTGTCTTGCCTCGCATCTCCCCTTGCAGTTTCTCTGCGTCCTCGCGCGCGATAGCCTCGTCTCGGTCATCGCGCGTTTGCTCCGCCGTCCCACGTCCGGCAAATCCGCGGCGTTTGGCCAAAGATAGAGGGCACGGCCAACTTCATAAGGCTCAAGACGGCGGCTGAGGCCGTCGCGGCGCAGCGCGTACGGATCGGCGGCCATGGCCGCCTGCCACTCGGGGCTTCCGTGAGGCGGCAGCAGGCCCGCGACAAGCAGCGCCTCGGCCAGCAGACGTCTGCGCAGTTTTCGACGGCGGATCCCACGACGCATCAGCCGCTTTGCGCGGCGCGTCTTGTTGCGGGGCTCCTTTTTGTCCTCGGTCACCCCTTCCGGAAATATCCGCACGCCGAGCCGGTGGATGCGGCCGATTGCGCGCGCCGGATCGTAATCGACTACTGCGAAACCGATTGATGTCGTCCCGAGATCGAAACCCCAAATGTACATAAAATTCTCCCGGTTGCGTTTTTCACGCGAGTGTACTATAAAAACGGTTGTAGCAAACTGAGGAATGGTCGCTTATCGCAAGCAAAGCTTAAGCGTCATTCTGCGTGGGCTGGGCGACCCTGAGACGCGAACACCGCCCGACCTTCGACATGCCCGCCCATTGAGGCGGGCATGTCTGTCACAGGGGTAGAAACCGCCTGTTCTCGTCCTGATAAAACAGGCGGATCAGGTGCGCAAAGCGGCGTCGCCGGCTCTTCGTTTGGCGGCGTTCTCGGCGGGCACGTCGCTGCGCAATTGGGCGATCGCGCGCGCCGCTTTACGATCGTCGGTTCGAACGGTCTGGGTCTGGTCCGTCAGCCGACGGCGCTTCGGCGATTGCCTGAAGGTGCCTCCGAGACCGAGGCGCTCGATGTTGCCCGCCAGAACCTTGCGGCGCTGATGATTGCTGACCCGAGTAAGATCGACGAACCGGCGATCTACATCCAGGCGGAAAACGCCCCGCGGGGCCGCGTCAAGAGCCGGAGGTTCTCGCGCGCGGACACGATTGCCCGGGCGCTCCCGCTCATCAAGGCGCGGATCGACGGAACCTGGGGGAGCGTGATCGCGCGCGCCTTGCGTGCGGTGCAGCCCGGCGCCCGGTCGAGGTGATCCCAGGTGCCGGCCCTTGGGTGCAGTACGAAGCCGCCGATCGGTTCAACCCCATTCTAGCTGAGATTGCCGCCTGAGGGTGCCGAGCGCGGAGACCTTGACGGCTCGGCGGCCGCGGCGAGCCCGCTCAGACAGACCCTTAAAGATAAGGGAGTTCTCGCCATAATGGCCAGCATTACCCATCTGAGCCATACGGTCAGGCTTAGCCATCAACTTCCGTACAAGCCGGAGTCGGTGGCGCGGGGATTGACCTGCGTAGAAGGGGCAGCAGGAATGGGCAACATTGCACGCCAGCGCGAGATCATCGATCGCAGAGCCCTGTTGGATCAGCTGTCACTTGCCGCGCAATCGATGCGGCCCGGGCTCGATCGCAGCGCCTTTGTCGCCCCGCTGAAGGCGGCGCTGGCGATGGGCCGTGCAGAAATCCGCCGGCGCTTCGAGGCAACTGGTGATGGCGCCGCGACGGTCCGCGAGCAATGCTTTTTGATGGACCAGCTCATCCGGACATTGTTCGATCTCGTCACCCAAGCAATTTATCCGCTTCCCAACCCGACCTCTGGCGAACGGCTTGCAATCATCGCAGTAGGCGGCTATGGGCGCGGCGAGCTCGCCCCCTATTCCGACATCGATCTTTTACTCCTGTTTCCGTACAAGCGGACGCCGCATACCGAGCAGGTCGTCGAATACCTCCTTTATCTGTTGTGGGACCTTGGCCTCAAAATCGGGCAATCAACCCGGTCCGTTGAAGAATGCCTCCGCCACGCAAAGTCCGATCTGACCATCCGCACTGCGTTGTTGGAGGCGCGTTATCTGTGGGGCGATCAGGCGCTCTTTCACGAACTCAAAAGGCGATTCGATTCGGAGATCGTGAAGGGCACTGCGGCGCAATTCGTGGCAGCAAAGCTTGCTGAACGGGACGAACGGCACAAGAGAGTCGGCGATAGCCGTTATCAACTCGAGCCCAACATTAAGGAGGGCAAGGGTGGGCTCCGAGACCTCCATACATTATTCTGGATAGCCAAATACATCTACCGCACCGACGATGTCGGTAAACTGGTCGGGTTGGGGGTATTGTCAGCGGAAGAATCGCAGCATTTCAGTCGTGCCCAGAGCTTCCTGTGGACCGTTCGCTGCCACCTTCACTATCTCGCCGGACGTGCCGAAGAGCGGCTGACTTTCGACCTGCAGACAGAGATCGGCCGCCGAATGGGCTATACCGACCATGAAGGCAATCGTGGCGTCGAACGCTTCATGAAGCACTACTTTTTAGTCGCAAAGGATGTCGGCGATCTGACTCGGATTTTTTGCGCTATCCTCGAAGCCGACCAGAAACACAAACGCCGTCTTTCCTGGGTAAGGTGGGGAAACGCGCGGCGCGCCTTGAGCGGATTTATTGTCGATGGCGAGAGATTAACTATTCCATCAGAGGATTTTTTCAAAGAAGATCCGCCTGCGCTGCTTCGTTTGTTTCAAGTCGCCCAGCAGAACGAGCTCGATATTCATCCGCGTGCCCTACGGGCGGCCAGCCAATCACTAAAACTGGTCAACCAGCAGCTACGCGGCGATCCGGAAGCGAACCGCTTGTTTCTCGAGATCCTGACCTCAAGAAAAGATCCTGAGACGGCATTACGGCGGATGAACGAGGCCGGCGTCTTCGGCCGTTTTATTCCGGATTTCGGCCGTGTCGTGGCGCAGATGCAATACGACATGTACCACGTCTACACGGTCGACGAACACACGTTGTTCGCGATCGGGATACTGCACAAGATCGAGAGCGGACTTCTCAAAGAGGAGCTTCCGCTCGCCACCCAGCTGATGCCGACGATCGTGTCTCGTCGTGCCCTCTACCTCGCGGTACTGCTGCACGACATCGCCAAAGGGCGGGGCGGCGATCACTCGGAGATTGGCGAACAGATCGCGCTGAAGCTCGGTCCGCGGCTCGGATTGTCGGCAGAGGAGACCGAGACGGTCGCATGGCTGGTGCGTTGGCACTTGCTGATGAGCAGCACGGCCTTCAAGCTCGACATCGGCGACGCGCAGACGATCGCCAACTTTGTAGAGCGGGTGCAATCTCCGGAGCGGTTGAAACTGCTCCTGGTGCTGACTGTGGCGGATATTCGCGCGGTCGGTCCGAAGGTGTGGAACGGCTGGAAGGCGGCGCTTTTGCGTGAGCTTTACCACCGGGCGATCGAGGTGATTTCGGGCGGGCTCAGCGCCGAAGGCCAGGATTCTCATGTGGCCGCGGCTCAGGCCGCGGTGCGCCGGCTATTGCCCGATTTCAGCGATGCCCAATTTGCGACCTTCGCCGGTCGCGGTTACGCATTTTATTGGCTTTCCTTCGATGCCGCCACGCACGCGCGCCATGCGCGTCTGATGCGTGAGGCGGAGGCGAGCAGTGCGCCGTTAACAGTCGAGAAGCGCATCGATCCGCATCGGGCCGTTACGGAAATCACGCTTTATACGGCCGACCATCCGGGGTTGTTTTCACGCATTGCCGGTGCGTTGGCGGTCAGCGGGGCCAATATCGTCGACGCCAGGATCGTGACAATGTCGAACGGCATGGCGCTCGATACTTTCTGGGTACAGGATTCCTCCGGCGGCGCTTTCGACCGCCCTGAGAAGCTCGCAAAACTTGCGGTTGTCTTCGAAAATGTACTGACCGGCGATTTGAAGCCCCATCGCGAACTTGCCCGTCTGCCGACTTTTTCGAACCGGACCCGGGTTTTCACCGTTACGCCCCGGGTCCTGGTCGACAACAAGATAAGCGATTCACACACTGTCATCGAAGTCAACGGCCGGGATCGTCCGGGACTCTTATTCGAGCTGACCCGCGCGCTGACCGGTCTGAACGTGCAAGTGTCCAGCGCCAAAATTTCCACCTACGGAGAGAAGGTGGTGGACGTGTTTTATGTAAAGAACCTATTCGGCCATAAAGTTGAACACCCGGCGAAGCTCGCTGAAATCCAACGGACGCTCGAGGGGGTTCTCGCCAAAGGCAACGAGCCCGCCTCTGCGATGGTCACCCGCGAACAGGCTGCAGCCGAATAGCTTCTACTCCCGCAGGTCCTCGAAGAATTCCTTAACCCGAGCGAAAAAGCCCTCGGTCTCGGGATGCGTTCCAGCGCTGTCGCCCGCCTTTTCAAATTCTCGCAGCAACTCCTGCTGACGCCTGGTCAGGTTGACCGGGGTTTCGACAATCGCCTCGATGAACATGTCGCCGCGCGCGGGTGAGCGCAACACGCTCATGCCTTTGCCTCTCAACCGAAATTGGTGACCCGATTGAGTGCCGGCCGGCACCGTAACCCGCGCCCGGCTGCCGTCCACCGTTGGGACCTCGATCGAGCCGCCGAGAGCTGCGGTCGTGATCGAAATCGGAACGCGGCAATAAATATTGGGGCCGTCCCGATTGAAAATCCGATGCGGCGTGACGGTGATGAAGATGTAGAGATCTCCGGTCGGAGCACCGCGCACGCCGGCTTCGCCCTCGCCGGCAAGCCGGATACGGGTGCCATCCCCGATACCCGGTGGGATATTGACAGACAATGTCTTCTCGCGCCGGGTTCGCCCCTGTCCGCCGCAAGATTTGCAAGGGTTATCGATAACGCGCCCAGCGCCCTGACAGGCAGCGCAGGTTCGTTCCATCGAAAAAAAGCCCTGCTGCACGCGCGTGCGCCCTCGGCCATGACAGGTCGGGCAGGAGACTGGCCTGGAGCCCGGCGCTGCGCCACTGCCTTTGCATTCGTCGCATGCGGCCAAAGTCTGCACTCGAATCGTGGTCTGTTTGCCGCGGAAACTGTCTTCGAGCGAGATTTCCAAATTATAGCTGAGATCGCTGCCGCGGGTTGGTCCTCCCTGGGCGCGCCGGCCCCCGCCCATGAATTCTCCGAACATCTCGTCAAAGATATCGGCAAACCCTCCCGAGAAGCCAAAATCTCCCGGCCCGCGACCGCCGCCTTGCTCAAAGGCGGCGTGACCAAAGCGGTCATAGGCCGCCCGTTTTTGGTCATCCTTGAGGATGTCGTATGCTTCGTTGATTTCCTTGAATTTTTGTTCGGCCCCCTTGTCACCCGGATTGCGATCGGGGTGATGTTTCATCGCGAGTTTGCGATAAGCCGTCTTCAGCTCGTCGGCGCTCGCCGATTTTGAGACGCCGAGGACTTCGTAAAAATCCTGCTTAGCCATGGTCGACAGGTGTTCGAAAAAAGGTCTTCCCATCAGTAGTCATCCCGGCGGAAACTCCGCCGGGATGACCGCTATGTTCCGGCACCTCCGTCGCGCCGATTACGCCGAGCCGCGTTTCTTCTGATCGTCGACTTCCTCGAAATCGGCATCGACGACCTTATCATTGCCGCTCGGCGCCTCATGGCTCGGGCCGCCCTGTTGTTGTCCGCCGCCTTCGCCCGCTCCCGCCTGTTCAGCCTGCTGGGCTTTGTACAGCGCTTCGCCAAGTTTCATCGAGACTTGAGCCAATGCCTCGGTTTTGGCCTTTATCTGAGCGGCATCCTCGCTGGCGAGGGTATCCCTCAGGGCCTGGATCGCCTGTTGCACTGCGTCGCGGTCGGCCTGCGGAATCTTTTCCCCGCTCTCGCCGAGCGTCCGTTCGGTCGTGTGTATCAACGCGTCGGCGTTGTTCTTCGCCTCGACCAGCTCGCGGCGACGCTTATCTTCATCAGCATGTGCCTCTGCATCCTTGACCATGCGGTCGATATCCGCCTCCGAAAGGCCACCCGATGCCTGAATGCGGATCTGCTGCTCCTTGCTCGTCGCCTTGTCCTTGGCCGACACTTGGACGATGCCGTTGGCGTCGATGTCGAAGGTCACCTCGATTTGGGGCATTCCGCGTGGTGCGGACGGAATTCCGACCAGGTCGAACTGTCCGAGCAGCTTGTTGTCCGCCGCCATTTCGCGCTCGCCCTGGAAGACGCGGATCGTAACGGCCGTCTGGTTGTCTTCGGCGGTCGAAAAGACTTGGCTCTTTTTCGTCGGAATGGTGGTGTTGCGGTCGATCAGCCTCGTAAAGACGCCGCCCAATGTCTCGATGCCGAGCGACAGGGGGGTCACGTCGAGCAACAGGACGTCTTTGACCTCACCTTTCAACACACCTGCCTGTATCGCGGCGCCTACCGCCACGACCTCGTCAGGATTAACGCCGCGATGCGGATCTTTACCGAAGAACTGCTTCACGGTCTCGATGACCTTGGGCATGCGCGTCATGCCGCCAACAAGGATGACCTCGTTTATTTCGGAAGGCTTGAGCCCCGCGTCCTTAAGCGCGCTGCGGCACGGTTCGATAGTCCGCTGTATAAGATCGTCGACGAGTGCCTCGAGCTTTGCCCGGGTCAGCTTGATGTTGAGATGCTTGGGTCCGTGCTGATCCGCGGTAATAAACGGCAGGTTCACATCGGTCTGCATTGACGACGATAGTTCTATTTTAGCCTTTTCTGCTGCTTCCTTGAGGCGCTGTAACGCCAGACGGTCATTACGCAGATCGATGCCTTGCTCCTTTCGGAACTCGTCAGCGAGGTAATCTATTATGTTCTTGTCGAAATCTTCACCGCCGAGAAACGTGTCGCCATTCGTCGACTTCACCTCGAACACGCCGTCGCCAATCTCCAGTACCGATATATCAAAGGTTCCACCGCCGAGGTCGTAGACTGCAATCGTCCCGCTCCCCTTTCGCTCCATACCGTAAGCGAGCGCCGCGGCAGTGGGCTCATTGATGATGCGCAATACTTCGAGACCAGCTATCTTGCCGGCGTCTTTGGTCGCCTGCCTCTGGCTGTCATTGAAGTACGCGGGTACAGTAATAACCGCTTGCGTAACCGTATCGCCAAGGTAAGCCTCGGCCGTTTCCTTCATCTTTTGCAGAATGAACGCGCTGATCTGGGACGGTGCGTATTTCTTGCCGCGACTTTCGACCCATGCGTCGCCATTGTCGCCGGCAATGATCTTATAGGGCACCAAATCCATGTCCTTCTTCACCATCGGATCAGTGAAGCGGCGTCCGATCAGCCGTTTAATCGCAAAAAAAGTGTTTTCGGGATTTGTTACCGCTTGGCGCTTCGCTGCCTGACCAACCAGGCGCTCACCCCCCTCGGTAAATGCAACCATCGAGGGTGTCGTTCTCATACCCTCGCTGTTCTCGATGACCTTGGTGTTTTTGCCTTCCATCACGGCGACGCACGAATTCGTTGTGCCGAGATCGATACCTATGACCTTGCTCATGGACACCTCTTGCTAAAGCAGGACCGGGCGGCCCGGGGAAGCACCGTCCCGATCCCCCGGGAAGTGATGACAGCCATCCCCTCACTGTAGCTGGGGTCTATATATGTTTCGGAGCCTTCGGCTACAACCACGCTGCCCTCGGCGGCCATGCCCTAAAACCGATGGATTTAAGCGGGGTCGCTGGGCTTGGTACCGCCCTTAGCCACGCCGACCATCGCCGGCCGCAACAGGCGGTCATGCAGCACATAGCCCGGCTGCAAGACTTCGATTACGGAGCCGCTCGGCTCTTCCGGTCGCTCGGCCTCAAAGATCGCCTGGTGGAAATTGTGATCAAAACGTTCGCCCATCGGGTGGATGCGTTTTATTCCATGGCGCTCGAAAACCCCCAGGAGCTCACGTTCGGTGGCCGCGACCCCGGCGAGCAGGCTGCGGGTGCGATCGTCCTTGGCCTCCGTTTCGGGCAGGCTCTCCAGCGCTCTGCGGAGGTTGTCCGCCGCAGACAGCAAATCTCTGGCAAAGCCGGCAACCGCATATTTGGAAGCATCCTCACGTTCGCGCTGTGCACGACGGCGAACATTCTCGGTTTCCGCGAGAGCCCGTAGCAACCGATCCTTATGGTCCGCAAGCTCTGCTTCGAGCTCGGAGACGCGGGTCTCGGGAGAGGCTTCATCCGCCTGCGGCTCGATCGCCTCCCCGGTGGGGCCATTGATATTATTATTGGCAGCTTCGTCCGGGGTAGGAAACTGTTCCTGTTTCCTGGTTCTCTCGTCCATGCTTTATCCTATCCGATGAGGCGCCCGATCATCTTGGCGGTATAGTCCACCATTGGGATGATCCGGGCATAGTTGATCCGAGTCGGGCCGATGACGCCGATCGCCCCGACGATCTGCTCGCGGCTGTTCTGGTACGGGGCGATCACCATCGAGCAGCCAGCCACTCCGAAGAGGCGGTTTTCAGCTCCAATGAAGATCTGGACCCCTTCACCTTGTTTGCTTGCGTCGAGCAGACGCAGCATCGTCTCTCTGGTTTCGAGCATCTCGAAGAGAGTGCGCAGCCGCTCGAGATCGGCGAGCGCAGTGACATCTTCGAGCAGGTTGGCTTGACCGCGTACGATGAGCGCGCTTCCTTCGTCGCCGCCAGCCCAATTGGCGAGGCCCGCCGCGACGAGCTTTGAGGTCAACTCGTCGAGCTGAACCTTGTTGGAAGCGATCTCCTGCTCGATTTCGCTCCTGGCCTCTTCGATCGTCCGGCCAATCAGCCTCGCATTAAGGTAGTTTCCAGCCGAGATCAGCGCCGCCGGGGGCAGCCCGGGCGGAACCTCGATGACCCGATTCTCGACTAGGCCGTCCTCAGTCACGAGCACCACCAGGGCACGCCCGGGACCGAGATTTACGAATTCGATGTGCTTTAGAGGGCGGTCCTGGTTGGGCACCACGACGATCCCGGCGCAATGCGATAAGCCAGACAGCGCCGAGGTTGCTTCTTCGAGGGCCTGCGGCAGACTCTTACCGCGGGCCACACACAGGCTTTCGATACTCCGGCGCTCATCTTCGGCCAATCCTCCGATCTCGAGCAGACCGTGAACGAAGAGGCGCAGCCCGAGCTCGGTCGGCAACCGACCGGCCGAAGTGTGTGGCGCGTAAAGGAGGCCTGCTTCTTCCAGATCTGCCATCACGTTGCGGATCGTTGCGGGCGACAGGTTTTGCCCCAGCCGCCGCGACAGCGTCCGCGAACCGATCGGCTCGCCAGTCGCGACATAGCCGTCGACAATCAGGCGAAAGATCTCGCGGCTGCGTTCGTTGAGCTCGTTTATCGGCGAAAGTACAAGGGGTCCGGGCATGCGGAGCCATATGTGATGTTCGGTGTCACAGGCGGTCTCGCCCGCAGCTTCGTCCGGTCTGCAATCGGCAATCCAGGGATGTGGTCACCCGCGGTTGGCTCGCCAAGCGGGGCCGACCGAACCGCGGTAGGCCCGCCGCACGGCGGTCGATCCCGGCGAAGGCGAATTTAGGAATGCCACGCGGGACGGTCAACTCACCGGGCCGCCGGGCGGGGAGCCAGTCTGACTCACAAGGTCTTTTTGAAGGTGGCTTCGTAAAACTGGCCGTTCGGGGTGGTCATCCGCCCGATCAGATCAGCGATTCCCGGCCGGAAGGCGAACTGGGTACCATCAGAGTTCTGAAATCTAAGCTCGCCGTCGCGGACGGTCCCGGTGCCGTGCAACGTCCCGCCGGTGACCCGTCCGCTCGATCCAAGCGGCCCAAAGACATAAATGATCGACGCCGTGCCATCCGGGTCGACGTTGTCAACGATCAGCGCCGCGCAACTATGGGGATCCCAGGCCGCATCGCTCCATGCCCCTAGAAAACCCCGGTAGGCCTGCGGGACCGTCGCGGCGTCGGCAATCCGGTAGATAACATTCTGGTCGCAAAAGACGCGACCCGGTTGCGGCTGCCCGGTCGCCGGCTCCTGCGCCCAGGCTGCCGGGGACCACAGAGCTAAAAACAAGAGTACGAGTGGAGGAGCAAAAAGCATGATGGCGAGCTGTGGAGAGCTTGTGGTACAGTTGGACATCTACGCCAAAACGCGCCGAGCCACCACCGCGTCCGTCCGCGCCTCCATCGCCTTCCTTCTGGTAACACAGGGGAAAAACAGGAGGGCCCCGACCTTAAGCGGCGAATCGCCAGTCCGGTACGAGGGCTTCGTGCGCCAAGTCCTCACCGCTGCACAGCACTACCGGAGTATGGATAATTCCGGAACGCTTGCGAGTTCCACTTCCATGATTCAAGCTCTTCGAGTTCCCGTGGTGCGGCTGTGCAACTTCCACCATCTCCAGCAGGACCATTATCCGCTCGCAATACACCGCGCAGGCCTTATCCATACGCACAACCCATACGCACATCGTAGGTGAGGAAGCGTGTCACGACCGGCGCGTGCATCGCATCAGCCATATACGGCACCAAACAGATAAGGCCCGCGATACGTCGCCAAGCACTCGCGCCAGATCGTGACGATCCGGTCGATATCGGACTGCGGCCCCGACCAGATTTTGAACCACACGCCGTACGTTGAGGTTCATCGGTAGGGCGGAGTGCAAGTTGCTGAATCCGCGGGCATTCGCCGCAAGCCGAGCGGCAGCGAACGCGGCGGGGCGGTCTTTAGGCGGGGACCGGATGGCTCGTCGAGCGGACGGTTCTGAACTCGCCAGTTGGCGCTATTTCCTTGCTGACCATCCGACGCGCTGCGTCAAAAATAAAGATGATGCACCAGTATTCGTCGAGGTATGCCTGCGAAGCAAACGTGCCCGCCGTCGCATAGCCGACCAGCACGGCCTGCCCCATCCTTCCCAGCAAGTTGGCCCAGGCAAGATCGGGTCGGTCGCGCGAACGCCGTACCAACCATGAGCAATTCGCCCACGAATAGAGGAAGATCGTCACGAACAAGAACAGTCCGACCCATCCATGCTCCGACAACGCGTCAAAATAAATGCTATGCGTCGCACGCGGCTTGGCCAGCCTTTCCAGGTCGGTGCCGCGAAGCATGTTGTTCGTCACAGTCGGCCAGAATGTGACCCTGAAACCGCCGCCGGTAACCGGATGAAGCTGGGCTATGCGCAGCGAGATCTGCCAGAGATGCAGCCGGCTCATTGCTGAGCCGTCGTCCTGATAAGTCTCGATCGTGCTCATGCGCTTAAACCACTGCTCAGGCGCAAAGCCATAGATACAGATTGCCACCGCAGCGATCAGAAGCCCCGTGGTGAACTTTGCGCGAGACCTTAACCAAAAGACTGCTCCCATCGCGCATACCCCAACCAGCGCGCCGCGGGAGTAAGTGAAGACAATTGCCAGGGTAACCAGAAATCCCATCCACAAAAGGGCGCGGCGAACGTGGCGGTTGGTCGCGAGTTGCCGTTGGTAAAACAGCAAGGGCAAGATCAAAATAAGCCCCAGACCAAAGTCGTTATTGTCGGCGAGCATGCCCCCGTCCGGCCCGTGAATCTCGCTACCGCCGTGCAAGATGCTCCACAGGGCGCCCTTTACGCCCCAAAGCCCTATCGTCAGAGCCACCACCCAGATTAGCTGATTTAGCCGTTCGCGCGTCGTCGTCAGGGCATAACCAACAAGACACATAAATAGGATCTTCTGGACCGTGATCCATTTTGTCCAAACATCCTCACTCGGCGCAAGTGCGAACCACGAGGTGAATGTGATCCATATCGAAAACAGCAGCGTCAACGCCACAAGCGGCGTGATTGGAAGCTGTTTCTTGTCTGTCCGAGAAAAAGCCCATGAAAGACAGGTAAGGATGGCAATCACGTACGCGTAATTGAGGGACGCAAACGGCCCACCCCAGATCAGTGTGTGAAAGTTGCCAAGCGAGAAAACATACCAAATCATCACACCATTGAACGGCGTTACAAAAATGAATGGCAGGCTGGCAACAAAAGCTAGAAAAAACCCGAATCCGCGCATCAAGCACCACCTTTACCGCAGGGCAAGGAAGGCTGCCCGGGTCCGCTTGAATTCATGCCGGCACCCGCGCGCTGGGTTCGCCTCGCGCTCAGCCAGCGCCGCAACGAGCGTACTAATTCCATGAAGCCGGTCATCTCGGCAGCAAATTCTATGTCCGATACCGGTCCGCCATCCACCAGCCGCCGCAACGCAAAGGGCGACGTGTCAATATAATTCAATCCGGGGTCAATGGTCGTGGCACTCTTTACACCTAACCGCGCAAGCCACTCTGCCTGATGAGGACCGTATACTCCGCTTGGATAGCAAAAATGCTGCAGCGGCCGCGAGACGATTCGCTGAAGGAATCGGCGGTTTTCGTCGATTTCGGATTCGACCATCTTCTGGTCATAAAGCGGCCAATTATGGCGATGGGAGTGCAGCTGGATGTCGATCCCTGCAGCAGCAAGACCGCGTAGCTGCTGCTCGTCCATAACCCGAAAAAGCTGCTCCCCTTCGATCTCATCGAAAGATACGTCGAGGGCCTTTGCCAGCTCTCTGAGGAACTCGAGCCGTTCGGCAGGCGGCAATTCCGCGCCAAATTTCTGGACCACCTCCTCGGCAATCTCCGCCTCATGTCTGAGATCGAAGGCCCCGATCCCGCGCGGCAAGTCGACACGCTGCGCGGCAGCTCGCCAAAACAGGTACGACACGGTCACCGTGTAGACGGGGATTCTGTTCTCGACGTAATAGGTTGTCACATAGACCGTAACAGGGATGTTAAGCTCCCGGATGATCGGCAGCCCAACCGTGTAAACTCCGCGCCAGCCATCATCCATAGTTATGACCGTGGCGCAGGGCGGGAGTCGGTCAACGGCCAACGCGGCCAGTGCGTCCTGCAAAGCCAGAATGGGGTACCCTTTGCGCTTCAAATACTCGACCCGCTTGCGAAAGAATTCGCCGCGAACAAACAACGTGCTTCGGTATTTATACTCCTCCGCGACGGCAAACCCATGATAGCAGATTATGCGCAATCCGCGGCGCGTTAAGCGGCGTGCCAGCCAGAAGAACCCCAGAGATCTGGCCAAGTATAAGCCTGCACGGACGATTGGGACTGGAATTGAAGGCGCCGCCAAAAACAGGCCGATGCAGGTCGTGGACGTCAGCCCGTCTTGCGCGATACCGTGCTTCATTCGCGTCTCTGTCAATAACTTAGGATGGTATCATCGGCCATGAAATATATCGGAGCGCCACATTCGCATCTCCCAGGCGCGACTTGATACACGATTCCTATCTGGCGTCCAAGCTGGGCCAGAAGGAAGTTAAGCATCGGTAATGCAATTTGATGGAACCTACGCTCCGTCATCTCCTGTGGGGAGCACCGGTCTCGCCGACGCTCGTGCCTGCGCGAATTGCAAGCAATTAGCTCGGTCCCGATTTTCGAGAATGTCCATAAGGATGCGTTCGAGCTTGGCATACTGATCGTGGCGGCTGAGTCCCCGAGCGACTGATCGGTCAAGGGTCCCGAGCCGGCCGGCTCGTTTGTCGTCTAACCATCTCTCTAATTGGTCGCGAATTTCAGCCGGGCTGCTAGAGACAAGCCCGGCGCCCCGCTCGATGACGAGCCGTGCTCCGATGCCATCTTTGTAGCCGATAAACAGGATGGGCCGACGGGCGTATAGGTATTCGAACAGCTTGGCGGGAAGGTTACCCTCGTCCCGATCGTCGCTCGACTGCAGCAGCAAGAGCACGTCCGCCTCCATCTGCCGCTCCAGTGCTTCCCGATACGGAATGCGCGGTTTGACAACTACTATGCTTTCCATCCGATGTGCTGCGGCGGCAGCGAGTACCGCGTCCTCTGCATCGCTAAAGAACTCCACGTTCATCCGAGCCCGTAGGCGGTCAGGGAGCAACGCAATGGCAGCGAACAGCGCAGAGGGGTCGCGGAACCCTCGGTAGATCGAACCCAGGTACCGGATGGTAAGGGTCTCCCCCGCTTCCGCCGTCGGCCAGTGAGACGGAAAATCCTCCTCCGCATACCCATTATACACGACAGTCGCTGTCTTGCCGTGGCGTCTGCGCAGCTGGTCCGCCGAAATTGGCGAGACAGTTACCAATCCGGCAGCGTGTTTTAAAACCCTACGTTCCAATATCGCGTCGACCGGCTTGCGCCAGCTGGGTTCATCATAATACGGGTTATCGACCCAGAGATCGCGGAAATCGGCCACCCAGGGAAGGTTGTAGGCGCGGGCCAAGCGACTGGCGACGATCAGCCCTGTATTGGGTGGCGCACTGGCGAAGACGATTTCGGGCTTTGCTTCCTCGATCAGTTGCCTGCCGGCGGGAATGGCGGTCCTGAGCCAGTCTGCCCGCGGGTCCGGCACGTGGATCAGCGCCAAATAATGCCGGCGAAGCCTTTCCCGCAGCGAGCTCTCCAAGGGTCGCGGCGACGATTGCTCGGGAGGAGCGCCGGTCGGGGCCGCCCTGCGGCCGCGCAACCATCGCGCCATCCGGTCGAGCCCATGGCATTGCTCACGATAATCGGTGTAGACGACCTGCTCTCGTGGGATCTCAAGCGGTAAACTGCGATCTTCAACGATGTCGGTCGTCAGGACGCGTATGTCATGCCCTCGGCGATCGAGGTAGCGTGCGAGCTTGCCTACGCGGACCGCACCGATGACATTGGAAGGGGGGAACGCAAAGCTGACGATTAAAACCTTCATGTCGCTCGGCGGTCCGGCCCGATCTCGATCTCCGATCAGCGAACTCGCCTAAATACGAGCTGATGGCAGCCATAAGAGCTGTTTTCGCGAATCTTGACCGGCTCAAAGCCGTCGCGCTCGTAAAATTCGGTGATACTCTTAACTGACGCAAATTCGTAGGGATAGCCGCCAACCCAATCGACAACGTCGTGTATCCAGCTCATACCGCGCCCCTTGGGCGCGCCGGTCAGGTCTCGAAGAAATCCCCTCACTTCTCCCGCTTGCAGATGGCTGAGCAATAATCTGAGCTCCTGCGGTGTCCACACATAAATAGCATAAAATGGACGAAATAGAGACGGCAAGGAATTGTATCGGCGCTTCCGCTTCAACCACCACTGGCTGACTTGACCGCAATCATTATAGATAGCGATGAACAAAAGTCCCGCAGGGTTCACCAGAGATTTCACATTCTCCATCGCCTGCCACATCGCGCCAGTGTGATGCAAAACGCCCCACGAGTAGACGATGTCGAATTGCCCTAGCTTGCGCAGGTATCGCTGATCTAGGACCGAGCCCTGTTCGATTGTCCATAAACTGTCGCCGGGCGAGTACCGGCGCCGCAGTTCCTCTGTACAGGCGACACTTTGGCTATCGAAATCAAAGGAGAACACGGTAGCGCCGAGCCGGCGGGCGGCGAGCGAGGAAAGACCCGAACCGCTGCCGATATCCAGAAAACTCCGGCCCGTGAGCGAGTTCTGGCCGAGAAACTCCTTGAGATCTCGTTCTGCCTCAGCGATCCGGACGGGGTTCAGCCGCTTCAGAAAGCGCGCCCAGTTCCGGCCAAATCGAAAGCGCTGCCCGGTGCTGACCTCGCGGGCGTGTTGCTCGGCTACATTGTCGACAGCCGCCATGGTAATCCTCGTAGGCTTAACCGCCAAATTACAAGCGGCCAAGCCGGTGCTCGCGATTTCCTCTGCCGTCTATCTGCTGATAGGCTCGGAGATCATTCCCAGTGTGTGATTAAGATTTTCATACACGAAACGCATAAATTCTGCAAGAAGAAGCCGCTACGGGTTTGGAAACGTCGCTGGTGGCTGCCTGTGTCGGTGCGCCCCGAATGCCGTTGCCGATACCCCTGTCTACAGCAACTAAGCATCTGTGCTGAAGGCGGGATTCCGATGGTGTGACCAGAAATCAACCGAGTGTTCGCCCCGCGGCGCGCTGTCCAACAGCAGAAGCCTCGACGAGAGCGATTGCGCGGCCGATTGCCGCTTATGCTGCCCTCATTCTCGAGTGCAACAACCTCTACCGGAGCAAGCTGTCAAAAGAGGCCAGAAACCGGCCTGCGAGCAAGAACCAATGGATTCACAAAAATTACCGGGTAAATCGATGCTTTACGAACGGTGTGCAAAGAATCACGGTTGAGGCGGGTGCCGCGGACCGCAAGCGCTGGGCAGCGGTCGTTGGATCGGAAGATCCAACGACCGCAAACCCAACCCTCGCCCCCTTCTCTGCTGATCCCGACGGCATCATAGAAGGTGAGCGGGGCACCAAGCCGATGGTTTCACGCTGCTATTAGTTTGGATCAGACAAATGATTCCCGTAGTAGGCTGACGAAGAGTTTGCTTCGTGCAATACTCCTCGCAATCACGATCGCTCATGACGCAAATTGCGAGCGAAGCGATCTATCCCCGGGCCCTGGTGGCAATGGTCGGAGCCGCAGCAATAGGTATTTGGAGCCACTTCGTCGGGAGGTCATGCCTGCGAACGACCCGCTGTAGAGTAGCTAGTACTACGGGACGATAATCGAGGGATCCCACCATTGTCCCGGCATGTTGGACACAAACCATCCCGTACCGGCACGGGTCAGCCAGTCGTTGTACGAGGCGGCATTGTTGTATCCGAGAATCTTCATGGCCTGAACGATAGTTCCCTCGTAGCGCGTATAGTTGCTGTTGACATACCCGTTCCCCGGTCCTGGGTCGTGTTGCAGGCGCAGGCCCCAATCAAGCGTAGTGCCGCTCGAAATTAGAGTGCCGTTGCTGGTAAACCCGGTGAAGGGCTGACCGGGAGCTGGGCAATAGGTGCTGACCGGAGTGCCGATCGGGCAAATTATCTGGAAATTATTGCCGCTGACATTCGTCATCGTAAACCAGCCGGTGCCCGGCAGTTGATCGATCGGCGTGATGAATCCCATCGCGCCGTTGAGGTTTTTGATCTTGTCGCCGTTTGTCAAAACAAAGTTCGCCGAGGACGGGTTGAATTGAATGGTGCCGCCGGTCAGCATTGTTTCGTAATTGGCATTGTTAGAGAAGTCGGTCAGATCCGTGCCGTTCACATAGGGCGAATAGTTGCCCTCGTAGGGCGGCGAGAAGTTGTGGTCGCCATCATGGATGATCGGTGAGAGGTTGTAATCGACGCAGTAATAGGTCGGGAAGTTGGCGGCCGGCCCCATGCCGTTCACCGTCCCGCCGCATGACGCATCGACGACCTTGTTTGTCATGTCGAGCCACAGCTTCGACAGCGGGTCACGCAAGTTCACCCAGCCCATGTAAGAGGATGTGGTGAAATAGGCGACCATAAAGGTTTCCGGGTAAGTGCTGTACTGAAGGTTGTCAGGATACATATACGAAGTGATCCAGTTCGGCGCCGGCTGCGGTCCGTTTACCCATTGCTGCCAAACTAGATAATAGTTGTAATTCTCGGCTAGGAGGTCCGTGTAATATTGTTGCTCCTGGTTGTTGTCGCCGCCAAACATCGCACCCCAAACGCGCTCGCGCTGCGCCCATGCGCCGCCGCGCCCTTCGCAACAGTCGATCACGAGGCCGCTATACTGGTTGCCGCCCTGAATGTCGTTTCTGCCACTCGGCGCCGGCCCAAATCCGACGCCGCGATGTTCGGCAAGGGCGCGCTCGCCGTGTTCCCAGATCTGTTCGAGCTGATAGCGGGCACCAAATGCCTGATAGACAACGCCACTGTAGCTCGGCTCGTGCGCGATGTCGGTGCCGGCCCACCAAAACCCTTGGCTATAGTCCATTCCCGCGATCGGGGCGCCTTGGAGCGGGCCAGCGCTGTCGGTAAAGGGCAGCGGCGCCCCAAGCTCGCTATATGCGGTGCCGGTGCCATTGCCGCCCGGCCCGTTGGGCGGCCCGTTGTTGAGCGCCGGGATGCGCCCGGTCGCCTCGTTTGTGTGCGAGCCGTCAGGCAGCATTGTGGTGCTTGCCGCGTAGATCCGGGCCTCAATCCAGTCGTAGGGCGAACCCTCGATGGCGGCAACCGCGGAGAATTCGTTGACGATGTCGAGACCCGGCCGATCGCCGGTCTCGGAGGTCGGAAAGACGTTGTTGATTCCGAGCGGGTGATAGTTCGGGTCGCAGCCATCCCGCCATGATATGCCGACATTGAAACTGGTCTGTCCCAAATAGATCGGCGGCCATGTCCCGGTCTCTTCCCAATACGTCTTCTCGGCCAAGGTGAAGGCCGGGAGGATCTGATGAAACGCGGGGGCTCCGCTGCTGATCCAGATGTCGTCTGCCTGCGGATTTAGCATCGGGTATGACATAAGGGGGGGATGGCTGACCCGAGCCGAAAAGCTGGTCGTCCCCATCCCTTGGTTAAGGGTGACCATTTCGGGGTTGAGGCTGGGGTTGACGTACAGATTCGGCCCAAGACGAAGGCTTATCAGATTTGGGCCGGCGCCGCTGAAGCTGCCTTCGCCCGCGTTGTAGACCCAATAGATCTGCCCGTTGTTCAGTCCGCCCGCGCATGTGCCCGTGCAGGAAACTCGCGTCGCCTGTCCCCAATACCAACTGTTGACGCCCGTGCTCGTCGGCACGTTGAGGCAGGCGGCGAGCTGCTGTCCGGCGGTGCTCGTGCTGTAGCCGCAGTTGCCGGTCGAGCCGTCAATGATCGGGGTGCCTCCAGTCACGGAATAATCGAGCGCGCTCCAGTCGAAAACGATGCTCGCGCCGTCCATTATCGCCGGGCGATAGGTGATGATTTGCGGATCGTTTGTGAATCCCGCTGGGCCGGGTGCGCCAGGATTGCCGGTGCTCCCCGCCGTTACGTTCATGAAATCATTATGGACGTTACAACCGGGCTTGATGTAGGCCAGCGATGTGCCGTCGGCGGCGGACGTGTAAAGCTCGACATTGCAGATGACGTAAATCAGCGGGTCTTTGTGGCCCGAAGCGTCGTAAACCGGGTTGCCGCGAAGCTGGTAGATGTCCCGCTTGCTGCCCGCCGAGATATGGCGCGGCGCGTCGCGCCCGGTGTTGTTGATTGCGGTGCAGAAATCAAAGGTCATCGCCCCGCTGTCGCGCAACGTGTCGTCCTGATTGCGCACATCGGTAAACCGGACCTTCAGGTCGTGCCCGGCGCACATCGCCGTCATCGGCTGTTTCGATGTCTGCGAATAGGTGCCACTGACAGGCACAAAATCTACGGTGTAGGTGGCGCCGTTCGCTAAAGTGGTCGGCAACCAGATCGTCCATACCCCGTGCCGCCACGAATGATCATCGCCGTTTTGGCGGCGCGTGGCCAGCTCGTCCCATTGGCAATTCAGGGACGCGTGCGTCGAGTGGTCCCTGCAGTCGACATAGGAACCCGATGGCACATCGCCTCGCCTAAACCCCTGACCCAAACTGATCGGGAAACCGGCCGGCAATGTGCTGCCGGAGGTGTTTGTGAAGGTATAGGTCGTTACTACTCCGTTATGAGTAACAAGAATGTCGACATTTTTTGATGTGGTTGCCGCATTGGCTGCTCCAAGCAACGAACATAGCACCACGGCGCAAGAGAATAGGAATCCTTGGATCATGATACCTATCAAACAGTGATTATCAAAATTACGCTACTGGAATTGCTATACTACAGATTGCTAGTCATACCTTGGCGCGCCTAAAAGAAACATCATTGCAGGAAGAAACAAGCAGCTGGCACGAAACCCATCGTCATCAGCGACATCGCAGGATTGCACAGGACGAGGGTCCCCCCACCGATATGAGCAAACCCGAAGCTGCTGTTGTTCTCCTGGCTAGCTGCGAGCGCCGCTGGAAAATACGGGCGAAGGTCAGGAAAGATTGACCGTATGATCTGCAACGCAAGCTCAAAATAGCCGCCTATCAATGACGGCAGTCATAAGATTTTAATTCAAAATTGACCAAACTCTACATACTCCTATCTTATCACGTGATTGTTGAGATGTCAAGGGCGCAGATGCCATCTCCGCAATATTGCGGAAGGCGGTGTGCACGTTTCTCCGGGCTGTCGCTTGGCAGGTCGCGTGATATACCGCGCAGAGGCGTTCGTCGGCACTGGGCGTGCGTTATCCCGCGCGCTAGATTGGTGAGCGAGCGGCTGTCGGATCCTTGCTGCAGCCGGAACTAAAACGGCGCTCGCCTTTCGAAGGCTAATAGTAGACCGTGACCAACTTGCCGCCTTCCGGGTCGGCAAAGGGCTCAGTGTCGCGAGCCACCTGCTGTCTGGGCTTTTGGTGGAGGATTGGCGACACAAGCCGGTATTGACCCGAACCCCGGCGCAAGGGAACGGCCCAGAGCCGCGCCGATCACGTGGCATTCCGGTGCGGCCCGATCGACCGCGTGGCGGCGCGCCTCTTCGAGTAGGTGGGTGTATGCATCGATCTCGCTGCCGATCATCGAGCACAGCCCAGCCATGATGCTCCCTCCAGCCCCCGACTGCGCACTACGATCCGAAAACATTGCCTTTGCTTAATCGAAATTCCGGGGCGGTGATCTGGATGCTCGGACAACCCGGTGATAAGCTATACTTATGGTCCTATAAGCTTATCAACTTGCAACCCTGCAATGATCAAACGCTTGGTTGCCGACGCCTGTGACGTGGCGCTAGGCTGAGTCGGCGCAGAGCGAGGGGAAATGCCATGGCGGCGGGCAAGGATTGGAACGAGTCGGTCGTCGAGGTTGCCGGGTCAAAGCTGCATTTGGCGCGGGCCGGCAGCGGGCGCCCGGTGCTGGTTCTACATCACGACATCGGCAGTCCCGAGCGGCTACCGTTCTACGACGAGCTCGCCGGCTGGTTCGACGTGCTGGTTCCGCATCACCCGGGCTACGGCAAGTCCGAGCGACCGCAATGGCTGCGCAACGTCCGGGATGTCGCCGTGATGTACCAGTGGCTACTTGCCGATCTCGGAGTTGAGCACGTTTCTTTGATCGGGCTGGGGTTTGGCGGGTGGATCGCGGCCGAGATGGCGACGATGGCGCCGCGCGATTTCCACCGGCTGGTGCTGGTCGGAGCGATGGGCCTCAAGCCGCCGGACGGCGAGATCTTCGACCAAGCGATCGTCAGCTATCTCGATTATGCCCGCGCCGGGTTCCACGACCAGGAGGCGTTCTCCCGGATCTACGGCGACGTTTCGACCGACCAGCTAGTCGAGTGGGATTTGTGCCGCGAGATGAACTTCCGGATCGCCTGGAAGCCGTACATGTACAATCAAAGCCTGCCGCAGTTGTTGGGTGGCGTCCATGCTCCGGCTCTGGTCGTCTGGGGCGACGACGACAAGATCGTGCCGCGCAGCGCAGGCGAGCATTATGCCGCTCTGTTGCCGAGAGCACGGTTCGAGGTGGTGCGGTCTTCGGGGCATTGCGTCGAGATGGAGCAGCCGGATGCGCTCGCGCGTCTCGTGCGGTCTTTCATCGACGAGAACTAACGGATCAGCCGAGGCGCCCTCGGCCGAAGGAGGAAAGACATGCATGTGATGTATTTCACCGAGCAACCGATGTCGGCCTATCCGGCGCAGATCGGCCTCGATTTCGGGGCGACGGCGTTGATGTTCTCGAACAAGTACTTCGACCCAGTCGCCGGAAGCCGGCTCTATAACGAATACCTCGAACATTACATTTATGCGGAGGAGATGGGCGTCGAAGGGTTCATGCTGAACGAGCACCATAACGCGCCGTTCTGCATGCAGGCCAAGTGCAACATCTTTGCCTCGATCCTCGCCGCGGTGACCAAGAAAGCGAAAATCGTTCTTCTCGGTAACCCGTTGCCTTTGGCCGAGAACCCGGTGCGGCTCGCCGAGGAATTGGCGATGATCGACATGATCTCGAAAGGCCGCCTGGTTTCCGGATTCGTCCGCGGCGGCGGCCAAGAGCAATTGGCGGCCGGCGTCAATCCGGCCTACAACCGCGAGCGCTTTGAGGAGGCGCACGATCTGGTCGTCGCTGCCTGGACACGCCAGGGACCATTCCGTTGGGAGGGGACCCATTACCAGCACCGGGTCGTCAATCCCTGGGCGGTGCCGCTGCAGAAGCCGTATCCACGCGTTTGGATCCCGGGCGTGTTGAGCAAGGAGACGATCATCTGGGCCGCAAAGCAGCGCTACCCCTATATCGCGCTCAACACCTCGATCGAGGCGACCAAGAACATCTGGAAAATCTACGACGCGGCGGCGCTTGAAGCGGGGTATGAGGCGGGGCCCGAGAACCGCGGCTATCTGCAGCAAGTGCATGTCTCCGACAGTGAGGAAAAGGCCGAGAAGAACGCGCGCCAATTCCTGTGGATGCAGGGCGAGTTCACGGGTCTGGCGCATCCCGTATGGTCGGCGCCGTCCGGGTATTTTTCGCCCGAGCATCGCCGCCAGTTCGTCGAGTTCGCGGTCGGGCGGGCCGAGAGCCCGCGCGGCCGTCCGACCTTCGAAAAGCAGGTCGCCGATGGACGGGTCATCTATGGCACGCCGAAAACCGTGATCCCGAAACTGCGCCGGGTGCTCGAAGAAACCCGCCCGAGCATTTATGGCCTGTGGGGGAATGACGGCTCGGTCAGCAACGAGGATGCGCGGACCTGCATCCGGCTCCTGGGCCAGGAGGTCATGCCGGCGATGCGCGAGATCGGCAAGGAGCTGGGCCTCAAAGACCCGTTCGAGACCGACGCCCCGGTCCACCTGCGCTACTCGAGCGATCTGAAGCATATGCCGCAAGCCGCGGAATAGGGGAGGGGGCGGGCGGTTCGCATTCTGCCGAACCGCCTGCCATCTCGCCCAAAATACCGCGACCAGGGAGGATTTACCGCAATGAGCACAGCCGCCGAGATCACGACCAGCCAACTTCCCTGGTGGAAGGAGCCGACAAAGGACCAGTGGTACGCGTGGGTGGCCTCTTGGCTCGGCTGGACCCTGGACGCGTTCGACTTCACGATGTTTCTCTTGATCATGGTGCCGATCTCGCAGGAATTCGGCGTGCCGCTGACCGAAGTCGCGTTTTTGCTGAGCGTCACATTGTGGCTGCGCCTCGTCGGCGCGATCGGCTCGGGTTGGCTCGCCGACCGGATCGGCCGCAAGACGCCGCTGATGATCTCGATCCTGTGGTATTCGATTTGCAACTTCATCGCCGGGTTTTCACCCGCGTTCTGGTTTCTGTTTCTATTCCGCGCGTTGCTGGGGATCGGCATGGGCGCC
>JAFASL010000890.1 GCA_019244535.1 Alphaproteobacteria bacterium | reverse complement strand
GGTTTCTTGCGTCTGGCCCTTCGTAATGCGATGCCGCATGGAGGCCGTCCGACGATCGTGACGAGAAACATAGGAGCTGCCGATCGCAGTCGGCCGCTTGGGTTGTCTGTGGGTGACTACGTTGCCGTTGGGCATCCAATTCGAGTTACGCCCGGCAAATCGGAGGGTCTTGCAGCGATTGCAAGCAACAGGCCGAGGCGAATTGCATCGTGCGCGCGATTCCCGATGGCAGTATGGTCCCGGTCACCGTCAGAATCGCGATCTGACCTTTTCAGCAGGAGCTCCCGGGAACTCTCCGTCCGGCTGACAGTGTTCAACCTTCACCGCTTCGAGATGAGGTTGATCATGCCGACGAAACCAAACGCAGGTCCCGAACAAGCTGACCAGGAGACTAAATCGACTGGACGAGCGACGAATACGAGGGCTCTCGCGGCGATTGAACTGCTGAAAGACGATCACCGGGAAGTCCAGGAATATTTCGAGCAATACGAAGGCCTCGGAAGCGATGGGGAGAAGGAACCGTTGGCGTTAAAGATTTGCCTGGCATTGCAGGTGCACGCGCAAATCGAGGAAGAAATCTTCTATCCGGAAGTCCGCAGTGCGATAAAAAACCGGGAACTTATCGATAAGGCCCTTGTCGAGCATGCTGCAGCCAAGGAGCTCGTCGCCGAGATCGAGGCGATGGAAGTCGGCGATGAGCTCCGCGATGCAAAAGTGAAGGTACTCGGGGACCAGATACGCCATCATGTGGCCGAAGAGGAGAACGAGTTGTTCCCGCAACTCCATCAAGCCGATCTCGACATGGCGCTTCTTGGCCAGAGACTGGCCGACCGGAAGGCAGAGTTGTTGCGGGAGGTCGCCGAGGGTGCCGACCCAGGGTAACGGGGTAGCGATGTTTGGCTCGTTCCGCAGTGCACCGCTGGACAGCCGGCGCTTTCGAACCGGAACTAGGACGGGGATTATTGAGCCGGCGCTGCGGGAGCAACCGCAAGCGACGCGATGGCGGTGCGGCAGATTTGGCAAAATCTCCTTTCCCATTCCATTCGTTATTCAACGGGGCAACCCGTAGAGGTCTGGTGCGAGCCATGGCGGGGCGACCCGGCTGTCAGTACGCGCCCACGGCGCGGGAATCCCGGAAGAGCAGCAAGCGGTCATTTTCGAATTCTTCGGCCAATCGAGCCGGCCGCGCTCCTGCGGATAGCCGCAACTCGCGCGCGCCAAAGCATGGCGAGGTCAGGGTGTCGTATCGTCGAGCGGCCGCTTTGGCCCCATGGCCCGCATAATGCCGACTGACCGAGGCGGCCGGCCCGTGCTCGAACGTGTTCCGACCGGGATACCGGGGCTGGATACCATCCTGCGCGGTGGCCTCCTACGCGGCGGCATTTTCATCGTGCAAGGATCACCCGGCGCCGGCAAGACCATTGTCGGGAACCAGATCTGCTTTAACCAGGTCGCGAAGAGCGGGCATGCGCTCTATGTGAGCTTATTGGCCGAGCATCACGCGCGGATGCTGCTGCATATAGGTCAGCTCGGCTTTTTCGAAGAAGCAGTCATTCCCGACAGTCTCTATTATATCAGCGCCTTTCGTGTCCTCGAACAGGAAGGGCTTTCGGCGGTATTGGATCTGCTCCGTCGCGAAGTTCAGGTGCGATCGGCAAGTGTTCTAGTCCTGGACGGCTTTTCGGCAATCGAGGAGAGCGCGGGCTCTGGCCGCGAGTTCAAAAAATTCATTCACGAATTGCAGGCCTATGCAGCAATGGCGGATTGCACAATGCTGCTGCTGACCGGCGTGGGTCAGAGCTCGGCCGAGCACACGCTGGTGGACGGCGTAATCGAGCTCCAGACAAAACTCTATGGCCGGCGTGCCGAACGAGTTTTGCAGGTCCACAAGCTGCGAGGCGGCGGGTATCTGAGAGGAGAGCATTCATTTTGCATCACCGATGCGGGGATCATCGTCTATCCGCGAACAGAAGCACTTCTGGCGCACCCTTCCGTTGCGGACAGGGTTAGCGGGCCACCAGTCTCGATGGGTGTCGCGCAACTCGACCGGATAATGGGCGGAGGTTTTCCGCAGCACTCTACCGCGCTTCTGACGGGTCCGCCCGGAATCGGAAAAACCACGCTCGGCCTCCACTTCCTTAGCCGATGCGATCCGAACAGCCTGGGCGTTTTCTTTGGATTTTACGAAACGCCGGCGTCGATCTGCGATAAGGCGCAGTCATTTGGCTTGCCGTTTAAATCTCTACTAGACCAGGGCTACGTCGAAATCATCTGGCAACCCACAACCGAAGGGCTGCTCGATGAAGCCTGCAACAGGCTAATTGCTGCGGTAAGCCGGCGCGGTGTCCGTCGGCTATTTATCGATGGGGTTCAAGGGTTCGATAGGCTGGCTCCGGAACCGGAACGCTTGGGGCATATCTTCTCGGCTTTCAGCAGCGAATTTCGCGGACGGGGAATGAGCACCCTATACACGGCCGAAGCCGATTTGATTGGGCCGGTGCTCGGATTGCCATTCAGCGGCCTGGCGCTGCAGGGCGTCTCGTGCATCGCCGAGATCATCCTGGTGATGCGCTACGTCGAGCTGCGTGCGGAATTGCACCGAATGGTTTCGGTACTGAAGGTCCGCGACGCAGAAATCAATTCTGCATTGCACAGGTTCACGATCGCGGCAAGCGGCCTCGACATTGATCCGGATCCTGCGGCAGCTGACGAGATTCTGGCACAGGCGACCCGGCAAGGCAGGAACCAGGCGCCGGGCGAGAACAGCAGCTGCCGGGAATGATCGTGAGGACTAGGGTGGCGCTGATACTGGTGGTCGACGACGAATTCAGCGTTGCCGAGGTTATCCAATCCGCATTGGCGGATTCGGGGCACGAAGTAATCATGGCGGTGAATGGCAGACATGGGCTGGAGCGGCTCAGCGAAAGGCCGCCCGACCTTGTGCTAGTGGACTTCATGATGCCGATAATGGATGGGCCGGCAATGCTCAGGACGATGCGGGACAATCCGGCCTATTGCAACATTCCCGGCGTTATTATG
>JAFASL010000600.1 GCA_019244535.1 Alphaproteobacteria bacterium | reverse complement strand
CCCGTCGGCAGACCAGCTGTAGTGCTAACACTGAAAATCGGTGTCGTAACCTATTGTGCTTTCGCCCCTTTTTCTCTGGCACTGTTGAAGTCGGGTCAGAGTGAGCGACGATGTGGCTATAGACGTCGCTCGGCATCCGTTTGCCGGTAATCTGATCGGCCATATCGGTTGTCTGATGATGGCTCAGGCGATTGAGGACGACAGTCGTGGCATGGGAGTGGCTCGCCCACGGCGGCGTGAACTCCGGCCTATAGGTGATCAGCAGCAATACCGACAAATTCCGGATTCGATCGACGATGAGCTCGAGCAGTTGGCGTGAGGTCGGGTCGATCCAATGCACGTCCTCGAACACTACGAGAGTGGGACCACTGCGCGCCAAGCTGGCGAGTTGGGCGAGCAACCCTTCCAGTGTTTTCTCTCTGCGCTGTTGCGGGCTGAGATCGGCTACCGGGTATCGCCCGTCTGTGGGGATCGACAGCAATGTGGCGATAAGCGCCCTTGCCTCTTTGTCTATCGACGGGTGAAATATCGCCTCAAACTTTGCTAATCGCTGTTCAGCGGTATCGTCGCGTCTGAAGCCAGCGGCGTGTTCCAGCCGAGTGACGACTGGATGAAAGGGGCTGTCCTGGTGATGGGGGGAGCAATAGAAAGTCAGGACTGCGTTGTTGACTAGCTGGTCCTGAAGCGCGCGTACCAGGCGGGACTTCCCAATCCCCGGCTCGCCCGAAATCAGCACCACGCGACCTTCGCCCGAGGAGATCTGCCGCCAACGTCGGAAGAGAAGGTCGAGCTCTTCATTGCGCCCAATGAGTGGGGTCAATGCTCCACCGCGTAGCGCCTCGAAACGGCTCTCGACAGCGCTGGGACCGACGATCCGCCAAAACGGAATGGGCTCTACCAAACCCTCCGGAACGACTTGTCCGGCCTCGGCGTAATCGAACAAGCTGCGCACGAGTTGCCGGGTGCTCGCGCCAATCACGACTGCGTCGGGTGGCGCCGCTGCCTGGAGCTGAGCGGCCAGATCTGGCGCCTCGCCGATTGCGACGGGTTGGTCGAAGGCTCCGGCGCCGGCGACGACAAGACCTGAAGCAATACCGATCCGCACTTGCAGTGACGGTACGAGGCTTATATCGAGCTGCTTCACCGCTTTAACTAACGCAAGTGCGGCGCGAACGGCCCTTTCGGCATCTTGTTCATGCGCGTTGGGGTAGCCGAAATAGGCAACGACGCGATCATCCGGCGACATCGCGACAATGCCGCCGAATTGTCCGATCACCTCCATGCAGCAGCGGCGGTACTCGGCAATCACCGAGCGCAAATCCTCAGGATCTAGCCGAGACGCCAGAGCCGTCGATCCGACGAGGCCACAGGACATCACGGTCAGCTGTCGGCGCTCGATCGACTGCGGTTGCGCTCGCTGCACTTCCTTTTCGGACGTGGCGGGCGCCGCTTGTGAGAGCAGGCCACTCTCGCGCAACTTCGCAGTGAATTTGTATCCTTCGCCCTGCACGGTGACGATCAGGCGAGGTTTCTTCGGATCGGGCTCGATCTTTCGGCGCAATCGTCCAATCAGAACGTCGATGCTGCGATCATAAGGCTCCGACTGGCGGCCGAGAGCAGCATCGAGGAGCTGATCGCGCGACAGCACGCGGCCGGGACTGCGAGCCAATGCTACAAGCAATGCAAATTCGGAACGCGTCAGCGCGACCTCGTTGCCGCCGCAGGCGAGCAGTGAGCGGCCCGCCAAATCGATCGTGAAGCGATCAAAGTACAAAATTTCCGGTTCCCGCTGCTTCTCACCCCGGACCTTGGCCAGCGCCTGCAGGCAGTTCTTTACGCCTATCAGCACCGCTTGCTCATCCAACGGTATCGATAGAGCTCCTTCGGCGGGGGACGGAGAGCGATCCGGCCGTGCTGGCCCCCGCGCTGCTTCGGTCACGACCATCCGCTTGCCGCAGCTTCCGTCGAGGTCGAGGGCCAGTGGGCCGGACGGGCCGCGCGCCAATATCGTGAGGGCTATCTGATGATGGGCGAGAACCTCGCGAGCCCGTTTTTCGCCTTCCGCCAGCTCGACACTGTAGCCGGCCGACATCAGCCATCGCGCCAGCGTCGATCGCAGCATCACGTCGTGGGCCACCACAAGGATACGGTGCCGCATAACCTTCCCCCTCTTTTCGTGTCCCCTCCGTACTTTCGTTACGTGCTCATAGAGCTGAAAATTTGCGGCCGACCACACGCTAACCGGCGTCAGCGGGCGACCGTCGGCGCGCCCCACTCAGATGCCATGTTAGCACACGATCCGCCGCGGCTAATGTGAACCGCATCACACCCGCTATTTTACATCACTGTTACACCGGCAACACATCCCGTTTACCTTATTTTGCCATCCTCGCTCCGACCCGGCAATGAGACGGGTGGAGGCGCTGTCCGCAAGCGAGATGGCAATCGACACCGGTTGCCAGCATCGCAGTCATACAGTGAGGTCCACTGAGCGATTCTTAGTGGGCGCACCGCACCGCCCAACCGGCATTTTGGCTCAGAGGGACCAATATAATGCAGGACTATTTCCTTATCGGCGGCATCACCCGTCTAAAAATCTTTAGGGTTCCCGAATTTGGGCCGCGCGCCAGCTTCAGGCTCGAGCGCCCGGGAGAAAGCTCTGTGATCTGCTCGGTTGCCGACGATGTCGCCCGCCAATTTATTGCGCACTATCGGGAAGGTGACATTGTCGCGGTGACAGGCGCTTTCGAGCCGAGACCGTCAACGGCTTCTTCGATTACACCTTGGGCCGGCCGCTTTCGCGTCCGTACTCTGCGTGTCCCTGAAGTCATTTGGCTTGCGGCATGAGCGCCTAGCTGAGCGGACTGCAGACGTTAACAAAGCCAGCGATCTCAAACCGCGATTATGGCGATCCGGACGCCAGCCATCGCCCGGCGAAGACATCTTGGGCCAGTTTACTGGACTTGAACCGGTGAAGCGATAGATTGTCTCAGCTGGAGGAGAATATTCATGCCCGGTCGAAAAACTCTTATTCCCGCGATGATGTTAGCCG
>JAFASL010000496.1 GCA_019244535.1 Alphaproteobacteria bacterium | reverse complement strand
AGCAACGCATAGACGCCAGTCGCGAGCCCGATCGTCACCAGATCGCCGAGCTTCACATAAGCGACGAACACACCAAACACGAACACTTCCAGCATCGACCACGGGCGCAGGCGCTCGGCCCAGGCGAAGACGCGGCGCAGATGTGCGGGGGGATTTCTGTTTTGCAATCGGATCAGTACATACAACATGGCGAGCAGCCTGATGAGCGGCGCCACGACCGTCACAAACACGATCACCACGGCCAGCTCGCCCATGTTCTGCCGGACCAGCTCCTCGGGGCCCGAGAACAGGTCCGCCCTGCGCCTGATGCCCGCGGTTTCGACGCTCATCAAATTCGACGCGCACATCACGACGAGCAATATGAAGGCTGCCGACGCCAGTGCGATGATGTGGTCGATGCGATGGGCGCTGGTGCGCCGCAAGACGGTGGGGCATCGCACGCATTGCGCGGTGGTGCCCGGCGCCAGAGGCGGGACCGTTTGCATGAACCCGCAGCCGGGGCATTCGCGCAGCTGCGGCTCGGTCAGGGGCCGATTTGCGGTGGAGCGCATTACCGCCCAGCAGTCAGCACCGATGCCAGCCCATCTGCGAGCTGGCCGACCGCTGTGCTGATGGCGGTGACTTCGCCCTGAATGTCTGATGTTGGCGGCGTCACGACAAACCGGAAACTGCGCAATACCGGTCCAGACCGGCGTTTGAAGTCGACACTCGCTTGAGACTGCAATACGAGATTGCCCGACGCGTCCTCGTCCAGCCGCTGCACGTTGAGCTCGATTGTCGCGTCCGGTGAGGCGGTCACTGCGCCGCTCTCGCTGAACACCGTGCTCTGCGGCAAGCGCTGGCTCAATTCTTCGACCAGCACCCGGCTCAACATTGTACCGAGCGGCTCGCCCCACCAGTCGTTGGACATGACGTCGAGCCGGTAGCTCTCCGACGAGCGGACGATCTCGGAGCGCTCAAGATAACGCGGCATCGAAATCTGCTGCAGCGCGATCACCCTGGGCCCGCCTGCCTGCACCCGGCCCTGTGCCGGCGCAATCGTATAGAGCACCGGGTTCGGCGAAGAGCAGGCTGCGAGTGCCGCCACCAGCATCAATACGACGAGTCTCGCCGTGCTCATTCCAGCGGCCCGGCGGGCCGACCTTTGATCAGCGCTTCGGGATGGCGCGCCAAGAGGTCAGAAAGCGCGCGAATCGAGCGAAGCGCATCATTGGCCTGCACCAGCAGCCGCTCCATATCGCGGTTGAACTTAGTGTTGTCGCCATAGCCATTGTCGAGCGACAGCACCAGCTTGTTGGCGCTCGTCAATGTCTTATCCAGCCCGGCAACGAGCTCCGGCAATTGCTTCGTGTCGAGGCGCTGGATCATCCCCTGCGCTGAGGCGATCATCCCGGCGAGATCGGTCAGCGCCTTCTTCACCTGTGGGCCCCGGACCATGTCATTGGTCGATTTGAGGATGCCGTCGAGGTCTTTGCCGATCTGCTCGAACGGCATCGTGTTGACCTTGTTGAGCAGCTCGGTCGCGGAGGCGGTGAGGCTGGCAAACCCGCCGCCCTCCGTTGCCGGCACGACATAATCGGGCCCGTCCATTGTGACCTCCGCCGGCGGCGCATCGGTGACAAAGTCGAGCGAAACGTTCTGTTGCCCGGTAATCAGACTGGCGCTCTGCAGACTGGCCCGCAATCCCTGCTTGAGAAGCGCCTGCACCGACTCCTGATCGGTGTTGAACACGCGTTTTCCGACGCCGACCACGCGTTCCGGCTCGATCTCGTACCGCACGGGCGCCAAGACCTCGTCCTTGGCGGCATCGTATGTGAGGCGCACATCGGTTACCTCGCCGACTTTGAGCCCATGCACCGTAACCGCCGCGCCTGGCGCAAGACCGCTCACGGAGCCCGGGAAATAGGAGATCGCCGGGATTTTCCGGGTGTAGGAGGCGGCATTCGCGGTCTCCCGATCGGCAAACAGCGGAAAGACGTGATCTAGCGGGGCCTCTGCCGCGTGGATCGCCTCGGTCGGGCTGTCGAATGCAACGCCGCCGAGCAACAGCGCCTTAAGCGACTCCATCTGCACATCGATCCCGGTCCCGCCGAGCTTTATCGAGACGCCCGAGGCGTTCCAGAACCGCGTCTGGTCGTGCACATAGCTGTCGTAGGGTGCCCGGACAAAGGCGTGGATCGTCACGTACTCCGCCATGTCGGCGATGTCCCAGCCGAGCACCTCGCCAACATTGAGGTCCCGGAAGAATATCGGGGAGCCGACCGAAACCGATCCGATCCGCTTGGATTTCAGCAGGAAAGTACGCCCCGCAACATAGGTTCCAAGAACTGGGGGATCCTCGCGCCCGACGAACTCCTGCTGGCTCTTGCCCGGGTTGGCAGCCGGTAACATTCCGATATAGGACCCCGAAAGCAGTGTTTCGATGCCGGAGATGTTGCCGGCGAAAAACCGCGGCTTGACGACCCAGAACAATGTGCCCTCGGTCAGCAGAGGCTTGGCCTCGTGAGTCGTGGCAATCGTCGCGATGACGTGCGTCCGGTCGGGCGCCAGCTCGAGACTCTTCACTGTGCCGAACACGATATCTTTGTATTTGAGCTGCGATTGGCCCGCCTGCAGACCCTCCCCGCTGTCGAACGAGATCTTGATCGTCGGTCCTTCCTTCGACAGCGTGTCCCAGGCGAGCCATGCCCCGATCGCGACGGCAACGGCAGGCACGATCCAGATGATCGACACACGGTGCGAACGCCGTGTCCTCGCGAGCGGAGCGGCCCGCTGCTCGGTGAGATTGCTCATTGGCTAGCTCCCATCAAACCGCTCCGGGATTCCGAGCGCGTCTTCTTTCGGAGCCGGAATGTCGCGCTCGTTGCCGCGCCGGGTCAAGGAGTGTACGGAGCTAGAACGATTTTGCCGCCGGCTCTATGCAAATTCGGCAAAGCCCGGGCTCGGGGTCACGATGTAGCGCCCGGTCGTCGGCCAATCTAACGAGGTCGGGAGTTAGGGGTTATGGGCGAACGAGATTATTGTCGCAATCCGCGGAGCCGCGGTTCGTCACGGCCGGGGGATTGCTCCGCCACGAAGCCGAAGCGCTGTGCCGCGGCAATAATGTCGGCGAGGAAGTCCTCATAACCCTCTTGAGGATCGGGAATGGCTGACACGTTGGTAGGGCTGTCGCGCCCGGCGCCTTCAATCCTGTCCTCGCGGCGATGAGGGGCGAGGAAGGCGGCAGAGCCTGCCTCTCCGGTCTGCCGGGTTGCCCGCTCGAATTCGAAGTCCCCGCCGGCATCCGGCTTCGACAGTATACGAACGCCATTCACCGTCTCGCTCGGCACACGGTCGTTGTGCGCGGCGTCGCTGGCGAAAGCGTCTGGCGGATACACCTCTTCGAGCGTGCTGCGGCGGTGAATATTGGCTTTGGGCATGGCACCCAGCTAACACTCCCGGGCATGGGCTGTTCCGCTACGGCCAGGCCACCAATGGCGGCAAAGACATCAGGATGGCCTCGGGATTGCCGCCGGTTCTCAGCCCGAAAACGGTGCCCCGGTCATACAATAGATTGAACTCGACATAGCGGCCGCGCCGGACCAGCTGGTGGCGCCGCTGCTCCTCGGTCCAGGCGAACCCCATCCGGCGCCGCACAATCGCGGCAAAAACCGTGCGGAATGCGTCCCCGACCGCGCGCACAAAGGCGAAATCACGATCCCGGTCGCCGCTGTCGAGATAATCGAAAAAGATCCCGCCGACGCCGCGCGGCTCGTTCCGATGCTTGAGAAAGAAGTATTCATCACACCATGTCTTGAATCGTTCATAGCAGCCGCTGTCGTAAGTCGCACAAGCGGCGGCCAGGGCTGCATGAAACTCCGTTGCCGCGGCCTCATCGGCGTAAATCGGAGTGAGGTCGGCGCCGCCGCCGAACCAGGTCTTGCCGGTGACAATATGGCGGGTATTCATATGCGCCGCCGGAACAAGCGGCGAGCACATATGGGCGACGACCGAGATGCCGCTCGCCCAGAAGCGTGGGTCAGCCGAAGCGCCGGGGATCTCGTCACGGAACTCGGGTGAGAATTCGCCCGACACCGTCGAGATGTTGACGCCGACCTTTTCGAACACTCGCCCCCGCATGACCGAGATCGTTCCGCCGCCGCCGCCCGGCCGCTGCCAATCGCGGCGCTCGAAGCGGCCAGCCGCCCCGGCTTCGGGGCGCGCACCGGCAAATTCGCCTTCGATCGCCTCGAACTCGGCGCAGATTCGGTCGCGGAGTTCGGCGAACCACATCTCGGCCATCAAGCACTGGCCGGGATCGGGCGGAAAGGCTGAAGGATCTTCTGTCATGGTTGAGGAAACAGCGCGGTTTGACGCAGTGCTTCGGCAAGCGCAATGGCGCCGGCCAGCGCGACATTCAGCGAGCGAGCGCCCGGACGCAACGGGATGACGACGCGGGCCGCGGCAAAGCGATGCACGTATTCCGGCACGCCGGCGCTTTCGCGGCCGAGAAGGATCGTATCCGCCGCTGCGAAAGTAAAACGATGCAGCGGGACGCTCCCCATCGTGGTCATCAGGATCAGTCGCGATTGCGGGTCGCGCCGGGCGCGAAACGCCTCCCACGAAGTGTGGCGGCAAAGCACGAGGTCGGCCGCATAATCGAGGGTCGCGCGTTTGAGCCGCCGGTCTTCGAGCAGGAAACCGCAGGGCTCGATCAGATCGACAGCAACCCCGAAACACGCTGCGAGCCGCAGCAGGGCCCCGGTATTCTGCGGTATGTCTGGCTCGAACAAGGCGAGACGCACATGTCCTCCTGCGACTGGTCTTCCAGGGTGGTCGCCTGGTAGTCGACTTCGACTATACTCGGTTTGCTGCTAATTTATGCGGCAGTCTGTCGCATAGTTCGCTATTCTCAACAGTATAGCTTCCCGCCGCGGCCGCATTTTGACCGAGGGTCGCGAAATAATGAGGGTTGGATGGCCGATCTGGCGCAGCAAGATGTCAGCGGAGCACATACAGGAGAGACGCGGCGCGATTTTCTGATTTTGACCGCCACGGCCATCGGTGCTGTCGGGGTCGCCGCAACGATTTGGCCATTTATCGCTAGCCTGAACCCGGCGCGCGACACCTTGGCGTTGGCGACTACCGAAGTCGATCTCGCGCCGGTGCAGCTGGGCCAGCGTCTGACGGTCGCCTGGCGCGGCAAACCCGTCTTCATCGACCACCGTACCCCCCAGGAGATCAAGGCCGCGGAGGATGTGAACATTTCAGATTTGCGCGATCCTCAGGCGGATTCGGCACGGGTCAAAAAGCCCGAATGGCTGGTCATAGTCGGCGTGTGCACGCATCTGGGCTGTATCCCGCTCGGACAAAAGACCGGGGATGACCGCGGACCCTATGGCGGCTGGTTCTGTCCCTGCCACGGCTCGATCTACGATACCTCCGGACGAATCCGGCAAGGCCCGGCCCCCGCAAACCTTGTCGTGCCGCCCTATGAATTCACCGCCGACACAACAATCAAGATCGGATAGGAGGGCGCGATGGCACAGACCCGCCTGAGCGCAACGAGCCGAGTTATCCGTTGGATCGACTTTCGCCTGCCGTTTGTCGGCATGCTGCAGCGCGAGCTCTACGACTATCCGACACCGCGCAACCTCAGCTATTGGTGGAATTTCGGTTCACTCTCCGGGATCATGCTGGTGGTGATGATCGTCACCGGAGTTTTCCTGGCGATGCAGTACACGCCGCACGCCGACCTTGCGTTTGACTCAGTCGAGCGGATCATGCGCGACGTCAACTGGGGCTGGATGATGCGCTATGCGCATATGAACGGCGCATCGATGTTCTTTGCCTTGGTCTATATTCATCTGTTTCGCGGCCTCTATTACGGCTCCTACAAACAGCCCCGAGAATTGCTGTGGATACTCGGGGTGATCATCCTGATACTGATGATCATGACTGCCTTCATGGGCTATGTGCTGCCGTGGGGCCAGATGAGCTATTGGGCGGCCACGGTGATCACCAATCTGTTTTCGGCGATCCCGCTGATCGGCCAAAACATTGTCACGTTCCTGTGGGGCGGCTTTACGGTCGGCAACCCGACATTGAACCGGTTCTACGCGCTGCATTATCTGCTGCCCTTTGTGATCCTCGCCGTGGTGTTTCTCCACCTCGTCGCATTGCACCGCTTCGGCTCCAACAACCCGCTCGGTATCGACAAGCGGGGGCCGCAGGATACGCTGCCGTTTCACCCCTATTTTACGATCAAGGATTTGTTCGGGTTGGCGGTGTTCCTGCTGATCTATTCTTTCTTTATTTTTTACGCGCCGAACTTCCTCGGAAGCTCTGATAACTATATTCCGGCGAACCCGATGCGGACGCCGAACCACATCGTGACGGAATGGTATCTGCTGCCGTATTACGCGATCTTGCGTTCGGTGCCGAACAAATTGCTCGGCGTGATCCTAGCATTCGGTTCGATTTTCCTGATGTTTATCGTGCCGTGGCTCGATACCTCGCCGGTGCGCAGCGCGCGGTTTCGGCCGGTCTACAAATGGGTATTCTGGCTGCTGGTCATCGATGTGATCGCGCTCGGCTGGGTCGGGGCCAACCCGCCCGAAGGTCTCGTCGTGACCGTCGGCCAGATCGCGACCTTGTACTATTTCGTCCACTTCCTCATTCTGTTTCCTGTGATCGGCAAGCTCGAGCGGCCGCGCCCACTGCCCGCCAGCATCGCCGCCGCGGTGTTGCAGGGCGGTAGGGCGACGGCGCTCGGCGCCGCCGGCGCGCCGCTGGCGGAGCCCTGATATGAAAAAGCTCCTCCTCGCCGCGCTGGCCCTCATCGCATCCGCACCGATCCCGCTTTCCGCCCATGCCGAAGCCACCCCGTCTCCACCTCACCAGGAGTGGTCGTTCAACGGGATCTTCGGCACCTACGACCGGGCGGCGGCGCAGCGCGGCTTTCAGGTTTACAAGGAGGTCTGCTCAGCCTGCCACCCGGTCAAGCATCTCTTTTTTCGCGACCTTGCCGAGCTCGGCTACAACGAGGACGAGGTGAAGGCGATCGCCTCGACCTATCAGGTGACCAACGAGCAGCCCAACGATCAGGGGCAGATGTTCCAGCGGCCCGCCCGGCCGTCCGACCCAATCCCCGGCCCGTTTCCCAACGACCAGGCGGCGCGCCTGGCAAACAACGGGGCCTTGCCGCCGGATCTGTCGATGATCGTCAAAGCGCGCGACGGCGGGCCCGACTACGTTTACAGCATTCTGACCGGCTACAAGGATGCCCCGGCCGGGTTCAACCTGCTGCCCGGCATGAATTACAATGAATATTTCGCCGGCCATCAGATCGCGATGCCGCCGCCGCTCTCCGATAACGCAGTGACCTTTGCCGACGGAACTTCGGCCACAGTGCCGCAGATGGCGCATGACGTCGTGACGTTTCTGACCTGGGCGGCCGAACCCAATCTGGAGCCGCGGCACCGCACCGGGTTCAAGGTCATGCTGTTTCTGATCGTGATGGCCGGCATCTTCTACGCCGCCAAGCGAAGGATCTGGGCTACCGCACATTAGGATTGTGGATGACCGGGCCAGTCATCGGCATCATCGGGGGCAGCGGGCTCTATCAGATCGACGGGCTTGCGAATGTCGAATGGCGGCGCGTCGACAGCCCGTTTGGCGCAACCTCCGACGAATTCTGTTTCGGCACGCTCGACGGACAGCCGGTCGTGTTTGTTCCCCGCCACGGCCGCGGCCACATCTTGCCGCCATCGGAGATCAATTACCGGGCAAATATCGATGCGCTGAAGCGCTGCGGCGTTACCGACATTGTCTCATTATCCGCCGTCGGCAGCCTTCGCGAGGAGCTGGCCCCCGGTGATTTCGTCGTGGTCGATCAGTTTATCGACCGAACCTTTGCGCGGGCGAAAAGCTTTTTCGGCAAGGGCTGCGTTGCGCACGTCTCGATGGCGCATCCGGTTTGCGGAAGGATCGGCGATGCGCTCGGCGCGGTCGGACCGAAATCCGGGCTGGCGCTGAAACGCGGCGGTACTTACATGGTCATGGAGGGGCCGCAATTTTCGAGCCTCGCCGAAAGCGAGCTTTACCGGTCGTGGAACTGCGACGTGATCGGGATGACCAACATGCCGGAGGCAAAGCTCGCCCGCGAAGCCGAGATCTGCTACGCGACTGTCGCGATGGTCGCCGATTATGATTGCTGGCATCCCGGACACGACGCGGTGACGGTGGACATGATCGTCGGGGTGCTGCACGCCAGTGCGGAACGGGCCAAGGCCCTTGTCAAGCATGTGGTGCCGGCGCTCGCCGAGCATGCCGGCCCGTGCCGGCAAGGCTGCCAGCGGGCGCTCGATCATGCGCTGATCACCGCCCCCGAGCGGCGCGACCCCGAGGTGTTGGCGCGCCTCGACGCCATCGCCGGGCGCGTGTTGCGGCGACAGGAGGCGGTTTGAACGTCCTCGGCCGGGCCATGCGTACGATCTGGCCGGCCGCCGACGGGCGCACGGTCGAGATCATCGACCAGACCCGCCTGCCGCACGAGCTGGTGATCGCCAGGCTGGAGACGTTGGACGATGCGGCGCACGCCATCGCTGCGATGCAGGTCCGCGGCGCGCCACTGATCGGCGCCGCCGCGGCCTACGGCATCGCTCTCGCCGCCGCCGAGGACCCCTCGAATGACGGGCTACAGGCGGCGGCCTCGAAGCTCACCGCGACCCGCCCGACCGCCGTCAATTTACGCTGGGCGCTATTCGAGATGAACCGGACACTGTGCGAGGTCCCGCAAAACCAGCGGTTAGCCGAGGCCATGCGGCGGGCCGGCGAAATCGCCGATGCGGATGTCGCGATCAATCGTGCGATCGGCGAGCACGGCGCGTCGCTCATCGCAGCGGCTTGGCACCGCAAGCGCGAGGCCGACCCTGTCGAGGTGCTGACGCACTGCAATGCTGGCTGGCTCGCCACGGTCGACTGGGGCACCGCGCTCGCCCCGGTCTATCGCGCGCACAATGAGGGTGTCCCGGTCCATGTCTGGGTCGACGAGACCCGCCCGCGCAATCAGGGCGCCAGTCTCACTGCCTGGGAGCTCGGCGAGCACGGCGTCCCGCACACCGTTATCGTCGACAATGCCGGCGGTCACCTGATGCGCGAGGGGCGCGTCGATCTCTGCATCGTCGGCACCGACCGGACAACGGCGGGCGGCGATGTCGCGAACAAGATCGGCACGTATCTGAAGGCGCTGGCGGCGCGCGACAATGACGTTCCCTTCTATGTCGCATTGCCGTCGCCGACGATCGACTGGCAGATCGAGGACGGTGCGGCGATCCCGATCGAATGCCGCGATGCGCGAGAGGTCACCCATATCGAAGGCTGGACCGAGGACGGCCGGCGCGTCGCCGTCCGCCTGACGCCGGCCGGCAGCCCCGCCGCGAATTACGCCTTCGACGTGACCCCCGCCCGGCTCGT
>JAFASL010000750.1 GCA_019244535.1 Alphaproteobacteria bacterium | reverse complement strand
CGACTCCGGCGGCCGCCTCGGCGCAGCGGGGGCTGATTGCCAAGCTTTTCCGAGACTGTCATATCGACGCGCCAGTGCTCTGGTACTACACGCCGATGGCGTTGCAATCCGCGGACGGGATAGCGGCTGCAGTAACGGTCTATGACTGCATGGACGAATTGTCTGCCTTCCAAGATGCCCCGCCGGAGCTGCGCCGCCTCGAAGCCGACCTTCTGCGGCGCGCCGATATCGTCTTCACGGGTGGCATGAGCCTTTATGAGGCCAAGCGCACACAGCATCCCAACGTGCATGCGTTTCCTAGCGCGGTCGATGTCGAGCATTTTGGCAAGGCGCGGGCGATGCTGCCGGATCCTCCGGATCAGACGAAAATACCGTGGCCGCGCCTCGGTTTTTTCGGGGTAATCGACGAGCGGCTCGATCTCGAGCTCATCGCCGCGCTCGCCCGGTTGCGCCCGAACTGGCACCTGATCCTGGTCGGGCCGGTCGTCAAGATCGACCCGGAGAGCCTGCCGAAGGCTGACAATATCCACTACCTCGGTCGCCAATCCTATGAGGAGTTGCCCGCTTACATGGCAAATTGGAACGCGGCGATGATGCCGTTCGCACGCAATATGGCGACGCGGTTTATAAGCCCGACGAAGACTCCCGAGTACCTCGCCGGCGGAAAGCCGGTCGTCGCCACGCCGATCGTCGATGTGGTGCGGCGCTGGAGCCATCTGGAAGCAGTGCGGATCGCACAGACCGCCGCCGAATTTGCTGCCCAAGCCGATGCCGCACTGGCTCTCGCCGCCCGCTCCCCCTCTTGGCTCGGTGCGGTTGACCGCGAATTAGCCGACTCGTCGTGGGACCGCACGTGGGCCCAAATGGCAGCTTTGGTCGAAAGAGCGGGCGCTTTCAAAGCCAGTCCTAGCGGGCGGGCGGATGAATCAGCAACCTTGAAAAGACGATGGCATAAGCAGGCGGGAGCAGAGCGAGAAGCGGCCGATTACTAGCGTTCTGCCCCGGGAACCAGAACATGGCTCGCTCAGAAGGCATAGCGTCCTGGTCTAGGTTCCCGTTGCACCGCCCGGAACTTTTCGCAGACCTGCACCGGGGCGAAGCGGCGCTGACAAAAGCGATGTCGGCAAATGCGAAGACCTTTAGGCCAGGCGATACGATCATTTTCGAAGCAGAGCCGCACAGCTATGTATATTGGCTGCGAACTGGCTGGGTCGCTCGGGCCCGGCGCATGCCGGACCAGCGTAGCCAAATAATTGCAGTATTCCTGCCCGGCGACTTCTTCGGGGTTAAAACAGTTTTTCTGGCTCGCCAGCCGGACGCGATGGAAGCGCTGAGCGCCGTCACGGTCGAGTTCCTGCACCATCGCCAAGTTCTCCAACTGACGCGGGAAAACCCCGATGTTGGGGTACGCCTATGGTGGCAGGTTTGCGAGGACCAGCGTCGCCTTCACAGTTGGGTAGCGGGTCTGGGTCGAGGCAACGCCGAGGAGCGGATCGGAGCGATGCTGCTCGATTTTCGACTGCGACTGCATCGTGCCGGCCTAAAAACCGAAAGTTTTCGGCTCCCAATGACGCAGCAGCAGATAGCGGACTATCTTGGATTGACTGTCGTCCATGTCAACCGCGTACTCCGAAGGCTCCGCGAGGCCGAGATGATTTCGTTGACGAGAGGCAGAATGGTGATAACGGATATGCGGGCCGTCGAGCAACTCGCCCGCCCCATTCAAGACGTGTTTGATCGAAGCGCCGGGCTGTTCGACGGGGAGAGCCCAAATGCGGAGCAACAGTGAACGGCGCCGGGCTAGACAAACCCATTTCAATGCCGAAGGTCAGGCGGCTTTAATGGTTGCGGAGAGTATCTTGATCGCATTAATCGAACATAATGTCTTGACGAAGATGCAGCTAGTCGAAGCGATCGACACTGCCATTTCCACTAAGCGCCAGATGGCCGAAGACGGGCAGGACCCGGAAGTTTCGCGTATCGCGGCAGGACTGATCGCTGCCCTCCAGACCAGCATCGCATCATTCGCCAACATCTGAACTCATCTCTTTTCGACCGCCCTACTGGCGCTGAGTTTTAATAGCGAGCATTCAACCGAACCCAGTTTCGCACGTCCGTTTGCCGCAAGGTCATGCCTCATTTGATCTATGTTAAGCGGCGATATGCTTTCAGCAGAACCGGCTGATAAAGCAGGAACCGGCCGCTCGATCTTCAGTTAGCGCTTGGCGGCTCGGACTGCCGCATACCGGCGCTGCTCGTCTTTCGCCCCATGACGATGGAGGCAACCGCTTCCGGGACGGCGATTGTCGGGCGGCGTCGGACCAATCCATGAAAGCGTCAAACGGCATGAAATCAACTTACGCCACAAACCCCGTCATAGATCTCCTAACACATCGACGCGCCTCGCAGAAAAACCGTGTCCGTTGCTCCACCAGCCTAAGCCCCCCGCGAAACGGTTCTGTGACTGATATACCGCCGAACGATCTGCGGATTGAACTTCAGGTCGAACTCGACAATCTGGCCCGCAGTCTGCTCGAGATCCGAAGATGGCTAAGTGATCGCGGCTGCGGTCATCAAGTATTCCATTGCGTCCGGGCGGGTTCCAAAGCCATGATACGGCTCGAATTCGACACGCACAGCCCGTGCCTAGCTGACGAGTTTTACCAGCGCTTCCTGGCTCAGAGTGGAGCTCGCTGACACGTTCTCCGGGCCTAGATGAAATTTGCATTAACCTAGGTTACTCCTGCAGCGCCATTGCGTGTTCGGGCATTCGGCACCGCAGGAACGCGCCCTGGCAGGCCGGCGTTTTCGTACGCCGATATCGAACCGCTCCGTCGATCGCCGAACGGTAGGGGTCCGGTCGATCCGGCAGTCGCCGAAGCCGCGCCACGCTGCTCTCGTGCTGACAAACAAAACCGCCGGTCGCGGTCGCAAATGGAGCAGCTCATGTTTGATTGGCTAGTTGTCGGCACCGGCTTTGCCGGCAGCATTATTGCTGAACGGCTGGCGAGCCAGCGGGACGAAAAAGTGCTGGTTATCGACCGGCGCTCACATATCGGCGGCAACGCCTTTGATCGATATGACCGGGCGGGGATTCTGATCCATCAATACGGACCGCACATCTTCCACACCAACAGCAAGGCCGTCTTTGATTATTTGTCACAGTTCACCGAATGGCGGCCTTACCAACACCGCGTACTGGCTGAAGTAGATGGTATGCAGGTGCCAATACCGATCAATCTGACCACAGTCAATCGTCTGTATGGGCTGTCGCTGACCTCGACGGAACTGGAAGGCTGGCTTGCAGCGCGGGCCGAGACCGTCGAACAAATCCACACCGCAGAAGATGTCGTCGTAAGCACCGTTGGCCGCGAGCTCTATGAAAAGTTTTTCCACGGCTATACGAAAAAGCAATGGGGTGTCGAGCCGTCACAGCTAGACAAGTCCGTAACCGCGCGTATCCCGACGCGCACGAACACCGACGACCGCTATTTTTGTGATAAATATCAGTTCATGCCGACCGCCGGCTACACCCGGATGTTCGAGCGCATTCTCGATCACCCCAATATAGAGGTGATGCTGGATACGGATTACCAGTACGTCAAATCGAGCAGCCGCTTCCGGCGGCTGATTTTTACTGGGCCGATCGACGAATTTTTCGGTAATCGTTATGGCAAGCTTCCCTATCGCTCGTTGTCCTTCAAGCATGTAAGCTTGAATAAAAGACGGCATCAGCCGGTCGCAGTGGTGAACTATCCGCAGACTAATGATTATACCAGGGTAACCGAATACAAGCACCTGACTGGCCAGGAGCATCCCCAGACAAGCATCACTTATGAATACCCGTCCGACCACGGCGACCCCTATTACCCGGTGCCGCGTCCGGAGAGTGCCGAGCTGTTCAAGAAGTATGAGAGCCTGGCGCTAGCGACCAAGGATGTTTGGTTTGTCGGTCGGCTTGCAACTTATCGGTATTACAACATGGACCAGGTCGCGGGTCAGGCTTTAGCTACGTTCCGTCGCATCGACGAGGCGATCGAGAGGCCAATAAGGCGCATGCGGGTGGCCCTCCACGCGGAGCTGACGGCTTGAACGCTGCCGGGATTGAAATCTGGGGTGGCGTCGAATGCACAATAACCCGGGTCCAGGACACGTTTCGTGACCAGCTCGCCGACACCGGCCATAAGCACCGTCCTCATGACCTTGATGCTATCGCAGAGCTCGGCCTGCGCACGTTGCGTTACCCCGTGCTGTGGGAGCAGGTTGCACCGGACAGTTTGGAGCGCCCCGATTGGGGATGGCACGACGGCCGGCTGAAGCGTGTCGCCCGGTTGGGCATGAGGCCGATCGCAGGCTTGGTACATCACGGCGGTGGGCCGCGCTACACAAACCTGCTCGATCCTGAATTTCCGCATCTTCTCGCCCGATATGCCGGGATGGTGGCCCAACGTTATCCCAGTATCGAAATCTTCACTCCGGTCAACGAGCCACTGACAACCGCTCGGTTCAGTTGCCTGTACGGCCATTGGTATCCGCACCGCAAGGACCCCAAC
>JAFASL010000313.1 GCA_019244535.1 Alphaproteobacteria bacterium | reverse complement strand
GAGCTCACCTGGAGCAAGAGCGGATAAGGTGACGGTATTTGGTTGGATCGGGTCGAGGGGAGAAGGCGATGGAACTGGGGTTGCGAGGACGCAAGGCGCTGGTGACCGGCGCATCCAAGGGGATTGGGCGGGCGTGCGCCGAGGCGCTCGCCGAAGAAGGGTGCGACGTCGTGCTGGCGGCGCGCACTGCGGCGGACCTCGAGGCGGTACGGGCGAAGATCGTCGGACAGCACAACGTCGCGGTGCGGGTCTATCCGCTCGACCTCAGCGACAGCCGCAATGTCGACAAGCTCGCCGCGGAATGCGCCGACACCGAGATCCTCGTCAACAATGCCGGGGCGATCCCCGGCGGCAATATCGACGCGATCGACGAGGCCCGCTGGCGCACCGCCTGGGACCTGAAGGTGTTCGGCTACATCAATATGACGCGGCGGTTCTATGGGCTGATGCGCGAACGGAAGAAGGGGGTCATCGTCAACATTCTTGGCGCCGCCGGCGAGAACCCCGATTTCGATTACATCGCCGGCTCATCCGGCAACGCCTCGCTGATGGCGTTCACGCGGGCGATGGGCGGCACTGCGCCGCGCGACGGGCTGCGCGTCGTCGGCATCAACCCCGGTCCGGTCATGACCGACCGGCTCCTTACATTGATGCGCACCCGCGCGCAGACCCAGTTCGGCGACGCCGAGCGCTGGACCGAATACATGAAGCCGCTGGCCTTTGGCCGCGCCGCCAAACCGGAGGAGATCGCCTGGATGGCGGCGTTCCTCGCCTCCGACCTGTCGGCCTACACGACCGGCTCGATCATCACGATCGACGGCGGCGGTTCAAGCCGGCGCTCGGCGCTGTGAAGACTTTCAGATCTGTGGGCGCCGCCGCGCGCAGCAGACGCCGAATAGGGCGAACGCAGTTGCCAACAGAGCCAAGCCGGAGGGTTCCGGAACCGCTGCCACAGTGAAGGCAGCGAACAGCCCGTGATTTTCCCCGCCAATCCCATCGGTGATGTAGAGTGTGTTGGGGTCCCCGTTGTTGCCGCCAATCCCGAAATTGAGGGCCCATAGGCCGCCCGCTCCGATGCCACCGTCGTTGACTGGGATCGTCCCGAGGAGCGCGCCCGAGGTCGGATCGAATGCGTTGATCTCGCTGTGGTCATAGCTGAAGTTGCCGACCAGCAGATCGCCGCCAAACGGGCCGAAACCAGCTGGGGCAAGAGCGATACCCCAGGGCGCAGCGAGTTGGCTACCGTTGATAAGCGTTTGAAGCAGAGTGCCGCTCTCATCGAAAATCGCCACCGCTCCAGCCCCCAACGGGGCGTGGGTCTGCGGCGTACGGTCGGCCCCGTTCGTGGCGGGCGCATAGGCCACATACACATGGCCGTTAATGTCCTGCACGTTAAACGGTACGAGTGCGCCGACAGCGGGATCTTTGAACGCGTTGGCGCCGAGATTCACCGGAGCGAAGGAGCTGTCGAAAACCTTGACGCTGCCACCCCCCGCATCATTGGCAGCGTACAACATGGTCTGTGCAGTGTTGATGGCCAAGCCCGTGAAGACAGCCCCGGGGGTCGTCGCTGAGGGTTGGATAAAAGCTGTCGGGCCAGTATCCCAAGCGGAGATCGTGCCGTTCAAATTGGCAAAGATAAAGTGCGCGAATTTGTTATCTCCACCGTTCCCCACCAGAAACGATGACATGTTGCCGTTGTTGACTTGGCCAGTGGGTCCTTGGGGCCCGCTTGCCGTCGTCGGGATCGCGATATTACCAGTCGGCGGATTGACGGCCGTCACCTTCGTGACATTTGTTTGGCCGGTCACCGTCCAAAGGTTGGTTGTGTTTGTCCCCTGGTTCGAGATCCAGAAGGGGCTCCCGGAGCTGTGCGAAATGCCCCAGGGATTCACCAACGTGGGGTCGACGATCGTGGCGACTCCCGGAATCGGAATATCCGAAACGAGATCCGTTTGGATGTAGGGTGCAGCGTCGGCTCGCCATGCGCTCGCAGAAAGGGCGCCCATGGCGAGTGCCGCTAGAAACCAAGATTTTCCTGGAAAATATGGACGTTTCATGTGCCGAGTCCTCCCTCTCGGATGATGTGCGAAAGCGGGAGCGGCGGTCTCTTTTCCGGAATTTGCCCCCGTGCTGTCACTAAGACGCCGCAAATCGGGCGCAACTTCGTCAATTTAGTTAAGAATTGTTAACGCGTTGCTCCGGACGCGGCTTGGCCAAGGCTATTCATTTAGCCAGCGCCGCGCGAAGCCGAGCAGCCCTTGCGGCACGAAAATGACCATCGCGATAAAGATCAGCCCAACGAAGATCAGGTAGTATTCCGTAAAGAAACGGGACAACCCCTCCCGCAGCAGCAGAAAAAACGCGGCGCCGACTATTGGGCCGACCAACGTGCCGATGCCGCCAATGACATTGAAGATGATGACCTCGCCCGAGACCAGAAAGAACACAAAATCGGGGGCGGCGAACTGGTTTTGCAGCGCATAGAGCACGCCCGCGAGCCCGGCGAACAGTCCCGACAGCATGACGGCGACGATCTTGTAGCGCTCGATCGGGTAGCCGATAGCCCGGGTGCGCGCCTCATTCTCGCGGATCGATTGCAACACCATCCCAAAGGGCGACTGGGTGATGCGGCGCAGCAGCAAATACGACACGACCACGACCCCGAGCACGAACCAGTGAAGCGTGATGGGAGTAAACCGCAGCGAGAAAAGCCCCGGGATCGCCAGCGGCGGCCGGGTGAAAGTCAGCCCGTTCTCGCCGCCGGTCACGTCCGTCCAGGTGAAGATGATCACGTAAAAGATCTGAGAAAAGATGAGCGTCGTGATCGCGAAATAGATGTCGCGCAGCCGGGTCGAGAAATACGCGACAAAGACCGCCGCGGCCGCGGCGGCGACCAGCCCGAACAACAATGCCAGAAGCAGACTGGGCGGACTGACCAATAGGAGGGCGGCGGCGGCGCCGTAGATGCCGAGCCCGAAAAAGGCCGAATGGCCGAACGACACCATGCCCGTATAGCCGATAAGAATGTCGGACGACATTGCCAAGAGGCCCCAGATCAGGATCTCGGTCAGGAAACGCCGCCAGAATTCGGGCAGCACGAGCGGCGCCAGGATCAGCAAAACCAGGACGACCGAAAAGCCGCCCCAATACGCCACCGCCCGGCGCGTAACCGGCGGCTGCCGCAAACTCGAAACCGTCATGCAGAGCTTGCTCTAAACCGGGGCGTCATCGTTCGACGGCTTCAGGAATTTGTAGACCGACGAGAAATCCTCCCGCCCGAGCCCGTGTGAGGACGCAAGGCGATAGAGCTGCTGTGCCGCAGGCGCGACGACGACGGGCACCCGTCTCTCGCGTGCGGCGTTGACTGCGAGCGCGAGATCCTTCGCCATCAGGTCGGTCATGAAGCCCGGGGCGTATTGCCGGCTCGAAGCCGCGCCGTCGACAATGCCGGGGACCGGATGCATATGCTCCATGACCCAGGTGGCGCCCGAGGATTTCGCGATGACACTGGTCAATACCTGCAGGTCGACGCCAAACGCCTCGCCGATGCGGAATGCCTCGGCGACTGCGATGAGGGCCGAGCCCGCGACCAAGTTGTTGCACAGCTTGGCGACCTCGCCGGCGCCGACCGCGCCGACATGGATGATGTTGCTGCCCATCGCGGCGAGCGCTGGGCGGGCTTCCTCCAGGTCTCGGGCATCGCCGCCGACCATGATCGCCAATGTGCCGGCCGTCGCGCCACCCACGCCGCCCGAGACCGGCGCGTCGAGAAACCGGATGCCGCGCTCGTTCAGCCGGGCGGCGACCCGCTGCGAGGTGCCGGGATCGATCGTCGACATATCGACGCAGAGCCGTCCTCCCGCCGCATTTTCGGCGATGCCGCCGGAGCCGAGATAGACGGCTTCGACATTGGCCGAAGACGGCAACATCGTGACGACCAGCTCGCAATTTGCCGCCGCTTCGCCCACCGAACCCGCCCGCGCTGCGCCCAGTCTGACCGCAGCATCGAGCGCCGCCGGAACAACATCGAAGGCGAGAACGTCAAACCCCTTCTTGACGAGATTGGCCAGCATCGGCTGGCCCATTGTCCCAGTCCCGATAAATCCGATTTTCATGATTCCTCCTGTTCAATCAGAAGATACGCAGATCTGGCGCGAGTGGAGCGCGACGATGCGGGTGCGTAGCTGGGCGATCATCGCCGCGGCAGTGATTGCCGCGCTTCCGTTCGGCTGGGGGCTGGGGCTCACTGCCGCCTATCTGATCGCAGGACACGATTTTGGGCAGTTGCCAGCATTGACGGTGCCCCTTGGCATAGTCGCCGCGATAGCATTCGCTCTGTCGCCGTTACTCACACCAGGGAAGCGTCTTGCAATTTTGGTCATCGGCTCGGGGCTCTTTATTCTCTTGAGCGTGTAGCTCCCCTTCGCTTCACAGCACGAGGTAGCCGCCATCGACTGTAACGGTGCTGCCGGTTACCCAGCGCGACTCGTCCGAAGCGAGAAAGAGTAGCGCACCGACGATATCCTCGGGTTCGCCGAGGCGCCCGAGCGGGATCTGCGCGACCGTAGCGCGGCGCCGTTCCGGATCGGCGTAGCTGGCGCGGGTCAGCCCGGTTAAGGTCGGACCGGGGGCGATCGCATTGACGCGGACGCCGTGCGGCGCCAGTTCGAGCGCCATCGCGTGGGTCAGAGACCGTCCGCCGCCTTTCGAGGCGACATAAGCTGAGCGCTCCGGCCGGGCGACTTCGGCCAATTGCGAGGTGATATTGATAATGCTCCCGCCCCCGCCTTGCCGCACCATCTGCCGCGCCGCCGCCTGCCCCAGATGGAACATGCCGGTCAGGTTGACCGCGATGACGCGCTCCCATTCGCCGGGATCGAGGTCGAGAAATGGGGCGGTCTGACTGACGCCGACGCTTTCGAGCAGCACATCGAGCCGGGCGAATTCGCGCACCGCCGATGCTACCGCCGAGTCGATGGCCGGGCGGTCCCGGACGTCGAGGCCGAGCGCCGTCGCACGCCCGCCTGCGGCGCGGATTTGCGCGGCGGTCGCGGCGGCGGCGGCATTGTCGATATCGGCGCAGACCACCGCGGCGCCTTCCCGCGCGAGACCGAGAGCGCCCGCCCCGCCAATCCCGCCGCCCGCACCGGCGACCAGCGCGACCTTTCCCTCGATCCGCCTCATGCGAAGCTCCCCATCGTTTCAGAGGTGATTATAGAAGAAACGACCGGCCGGTGCAGCACACCAATAAACGCAACATAACTGTAGATATTATATATTTGACTCCACGAGAGTGGTAATTACCTCTTGCTAGCCACGGAGGAGGAGCCGATGACACACATCCATGTGATCCATGAGAACGCGGCCTGGCTCGAGCCGTTGGCGGCAGCTCTCGATCGGCAGGGGCTTCCGTGGCGCGACTGGTTTCTCCACCGTGGTGTCCTCGACCTGTCGCGACCACCGCCTGCAGGGATCTTCTACAACCGGATGAGCGCCTCCTCGCATACGCGCGACCATCGCTATGCCGCCGAGCTGACCGCCGCGGCGCTGGCCTGGCTCGAACGCCACGGCCGCCGCGTGGTCAATGGCAGCCATGCGCTCGACCTGGAGATCAGCAAGGCACGCCAATACGCCGCCCTTGAAAAGACCGGTATCCGGACGCCCGATACGGTTCTGGTGGCCGGCAAAGAGCTGCTCGTCGAGGCGGCCCGGCAGCGCTTTGCCGGAGGCCCGTTCATCCTCAAGCCGAACCGCGGCGGCAAAGGTCTCGGCGTGCGGCTGTTTCAGTCGCCGGAGGCACTCGCTGACCATCTCGAAAGCCCGGATTACGAGCCGCCGATCGACGGCATTCATCTATTGCAGCAATACATCCGCGCGCCAGTGCCGCTGATCACCCGCGCCGAGTTTGTCGGCGGCCGATTTATGTATGCGGTCGAGGTCGATACCAGCGACGGCTTCGAACTGTGCCCGGCCGATATCTGCGCCGTCGGTAACCAGCCGCGGGCCAAGTTCACAATCGTCAACGATATCGATGCGGGTCTGAAGGGCCAATATCAGAATTTCCTCACCGCCAATGCCATCGATGTTGCCGGCATCGAATTCATTACCGACACAAACTGCGTCGGCTACACTTACGACGTCAATACGAACACGAACTACAATCCCGACGCCGAAGCCCGCGCCGGCCGCTCCGGTATGAAGACGTTGGCCCAATATCTCGGCGCGCAGCTGTCGTCATTGCGAGCGCAGCGAAGCAACCTAGACCCCGAGATTGCTTCGTCGCTGCGCTCCTCGCAATGACGAGGGTTGGCGGTCATTGCGAGCGCAGCGAAGCAACCTCGACCCGTCAGCTCAGCACGCCGACCTTCTTCCTCTCTATCAAATCGAAATCAATGTGGGCGCCGAGACCGGGTTCGGTGGGGGCGTGGACGAGGCCGTTACGGTCGACGGTGATGTCTTCGGCGAGACCGTATTTCTGCATTGCGTCCGGCAACAGCACCTCGAAAAACTCGGTATTACGGATCGCCATGATTACATGCAGATTGGCGACGTTGTTCAACGAATTGCCGCCGTGGTGCACCTCGAAATTCATGCGGAACGCCTCGGCGAGGTGCGCCGTCTTGATCAATGTCGTGATCCCGCCTTTGACCGCGACGTCACCGCGCAAAAAGTCTGTCGCGCGTTCGAGGATCCAGGGCACATAGGAGTCGAGACCGCCGATCGGGTATTCGGTCGCGAGGATCGGGATGTCGAGCTTTTGCTTGAGCTTGACGTAATTGTAGATGTCCTGGTCAGCGAGCGGGTCCTCGTACCAATAAAAGCCCATCTCTTCAATCGCGCGGCCGACCCGCAATGCCTCCTCGTAGCGGTAGCTCCACGTGGAGTCGAGCATTACCGTGTAGTCGTCGCCGACCGCTTTGCGCACCGCTTCGCAGACCTTGATGTCGTCGCGCCAGGATTGCGGCGGGTGGATCTTGTAGGCCCGCCAGCCGGTGGATTGGTAATGCCGGGCCTGCTCGACATAGGCGCCGGGCGCGGCGTGGATCTCGGAGCTGGCATAGGCTGCGATACTGTCGCGCGTCGTACCGATCAGCCGGTGGATCGGCAGACCAGCCGCCTTGCCGGCGATGTCCCACAGTGCGATATCGCAGGCGCCGATCGCACGCACTGTGGCGGCGCGGGCGCGCGCCCAGAGAAGCCGATTGAGCCGCTCACGGTCGAGCGGGTTCTGGCCCATCAGGATCGGCTTCAGAAAACGGATCAGCCCGGGCCCGTCGAGGCTCGCCGGGTTGGAGGAAGTACCGAGGAAGGCGTGACCCGTGACGCCCTCATCGGTGGTGACTGCCAGCAATCCGAGATCGCTCTTGCCGGTCGGCCGGGCCGTATGGTGGCCATAGATCGTCGACGGGATGCTCGCCCATGAGAACAAGGTCAATGTGATATCGGTGATCTTCATTTG
>JAFASL010000001.1 GCA_019244535.1 Alphaproteobacteria bacterium | reverse complement strand
CCCAGCCTTGGCGGGCTGGGTTTCCGTCTTCCGCCCGGTAGGGGAGGAGGACCTCGAGGCAAGGGCATAGCAAGTGAAAATCTTTCTGGCCTTTGCGAATTTTGTTTCACAATAGATGTAACAAAGCTTGCTATTTTTTCCAGTGCTATGCTACATCTTTGTTCTTGAACAAATGAGATATGAAAGACAACAAGATCATCCAAAACCATTTGCTGTTTCACAGCGTCCCAAGCTCAAGGTTTCTGCGAAGCAAACCGGACGCATGGCTGTTATTTCTCTGCAAATAACAGCAAAAACAGCCAGGCCGAGGACCGGCTAAGGCGCGCTGGCGCCGGCGGCGGGTTCGCGATCGGCCCTAGAACTTGAAGCCGAGCCGCGCGCCGGCGTCGGTAATCCCTGCATTGTGGGGCGCCAGATTGGCGTTCGACATATGGTCGACGAACCCCGACACGCTGACGGTCGGCGTCAGCTGATAGCCCAGTTCGAGGCTCTCCCGAAACAGCGCCGTCGAGCCGAGCTTCTTGCGATCCGGCGGGGCGCTATTGGTATATCCGTCCTGCAGAGCGCCCCCCAGACTGGCATTGCCGTAGACGCTGCCGCCCCACCCGAAGAGGTTTTGGATCAGCGTGATCCCCCAGGTGAGGCCGAAATAGCCGTTGTTGGTGTTTCCTGCCGTATTCAGCGAACCGCCGAGATGCGGGCGAGGCGAGCCGATCGCCCGGAAAAATTCCGGCGGCGTGAACAACATCTCTAAATTGATGTCCGACCCTGTCTCGACGTGCTTGCCGAAAAGCCCGATATCATGCGCAAGGACGCCAAACTTGAACTCGTCCACCAGCGGGGTCTGCCCCGCGGCTGCCGTGGAAACCGCGACCGCGAGCAGAGCGGCTATAAGCGCGGAGCGAAAGCTTCGTATCATTATCCTTTGTTCGCGATCCGCGTTTCCTGCTGTCCAAACCTGTCGCGATAATTTAGTCGATTTCCGCCCTACCGCCAGTGCCGCCTAGCCTCGGTGTGCAAACCGGTTCAGCGCCTTCCACCGCGCCGACCAGCGGTGGCGCGCGAACTCGCGGCGGACAACCGCTGGCTTCGTCACCCAATTCAATTGCACTGCCCGGCGCTCGCCGATATGCGGTCGATGGCCGTGGAACGAGCGGGCGCTGCGGCGAAACGCCAGCATGGTTCCAGCGAGCGGCACGATTTCTCGCGCATAGTCTTCGATATCGTCGCAACTGCGCAGCAAACGCAGGCGGCCTTCGGGCTGTTCCCAAACGCGGTTCAGATAGAGCAGCAATGTAATGATCTTGCTTTCCGAATCCGTGTGGATCCGGCCGTCCTTGCCGTCGCTTCTGCCGCGCACCGTCAGCATCGTCGGACGATTCGAGAGATCGAGTTCGAATTTCTCCTCGACCGCGCTGCGCAGCGCCGGCCCCGTCAAGGCGGCCACGAGGCGAGAAAAGGCCGGGCCGCAGTTCAGGCTCTCGACCGGGAAGCTGCCATGCCCGGGGACATGCGGGAAATCGGCGAGAAGCGGGGCTAGTTCTGCGCGGCTTACAAAATCCTCGACGACAACAAAGTCAAACGGGTCGCGGCACAGCGGTTCCGCCCGCAAGCGATCAAGATCCAGAGTCAGCTGCGCCTCCCTCGCCCGCCATGATAAGCAGAAAGTCCTCCGACGCCAAAGTGCAGGCGCCGTCTCGATAGAGCCGATGCTTCGTTCCGGCAATTGCTTTCTGTACCGCTCTCCGCCATTCCCGGTCGCAAGCGAGTCGCGACGCCAGACAGACATATTCGTCTGTCGGCGCTACGACGAAATATAGACCTTGGCCCGATCCCTGGCGAAACCGGTTATCGTGCCGGTGTGAGCCATTCCGAGGGTCCCGTTCACCGGCGCGCCGGCTTCTTCGCCGGCTTTATGGCCGCTACTGCCTTCTTCACCCGGCTGCCGGTCGAGCCGCACGCGGCCGGCGCATGGCGGCTTGCCGATTCGGTTTGGGCGTTCCCATTGGTCGGGGCCGGAATCGGAGCCGTGGCGGCGCTCACGTTTTTCCTGGCCCAGCTGATCGCTCTCGGGACTTGGCTCGCAGCGGCATTGTCAATAACGGCGAGCCTCGTGCTGACCGGAGCATTGCATGAGGATGGGCTCGCCGATACCGCCGACGGGTTCTTCGGAGGGCGCGATCGCGACGAGAAGCTCGCGATCCTGCGGGACAGCCGGCATGGCACCTACGGCGTGCTCGCGATCCTGCTGAGCGTCCTGTTGCGCGCCGCAGCACTTGCCGGCATCGGTGACCCGATACACGCGGGTCTGGCGCTGATCGCAGCGCACGCCGCCTCGCGGGCCGCGCTCCCCGCAGTCATGTCGGGATTGAGACCGGCGCGTCCCGACGGTCTCGGCGCGACAGCCGGAACACCTCGTTTATCTGCCGCGATAACCGCCGCTTTGATCGGCAGCGCGATAGTCTTGGCAGCATTGGGACCCGGCCGCGGGCTAATCGCGCTTTGCCTTGCCGGTCTGTTCGTTCTCGCCATGGCGTTGGTCGCGCGCCGCCAGATCGGCGGTTACACCGGTGACGTTCTCGGCTCACTCCAGCAGCTCGGAGAGATCGCGATATTGCTCGCCGCGGCGGCGAGGTGAGCCGATCCTCTGATTGGGCGGGCTACGCGGCTGAGCTTAAAAATTAACGTTTAGCCAATCCGGCGGGCTTGCATTACAGCTAGGCTCGTCCGCCGCGGACGGTGGCCATCGGCAAGAGGAAGAATGGAACAGCGCTGGGGCCTGCCCCTGATCGCCTGGCCGTCTCGGCTGCGCCCCAATCTCTGGGATCTCATCGCACTGCCGATGGTGCTCGGGGCGCTGGCGCTCATCGCTTGGGGCGGAATGGCAATGACCGCCCGCTATCACATCGGCCAACCTCTTCCGATCAGCCTGGACCCATGGCGACTGCCAGAATATGCACTGCGCACCGTCTTGCGGATGGCCTGCGCGCTTGCGGCCTCGCTGGTATTCAGCCTGGTGTATGCGGCGGTCGCCGCTAAGAGCCGGCAAGCCGAAAAAATCCTGATTCCGACCCTCGACATTCTGCAGTCGGTCCCGATCCTCGGCTTTCTGTCGATCACCGTGGCCGGCTTTATCGCCCTCTTTCCGGGGCGGCTGCTTGGCGTCGAGTGCGCGGCGATATTTGCGATCTTCACGTCGCAGGCCTGGAACATGACCTTCAGCGTCTATCAGTCGCTGCGCACCGTCCCGACGGAGCTGATAGAGGCGGCGCGAATGTACCACCTGTCGCCCTGGAAGCGCTTCTGGCGGCTCGAGGTACCGCACGCCATTCCCTCACTCGTCTGGAACATGATGATGTCGGTTTCGGGCGGCTGGTTCTTTGTTGTCGCCTCGGAAGCGATCACCGTCGCCGGGCAGACGATCATGTTGCCGGGCGTCGGCTCGTACATCGCGACGGCGATCAATCAGCGCGATCTTGCGGCGATCGGTTTCGCGGTGTTGATCATGTTCATCGTTATCCTTCTGTACGATCAGCTGCTGTTTCGTCCTCTCCTCGCTTGGTCGCGTAAATTCCAGGGCGAGGCGGCGGCGGACGAACAAAATATTCGTCCGTGGTTCCTCGTCGCACTGCAGCGCGCCAGGCTGTTCGATTTGGTCCAAGCAGCCGTACTCGAGATCAACCGCGCCATTGACGAGACACTGTCTGCTCTTGCCCGGCGGCGCCGATCGCGAGGCGACCAAAAGCCGCGGCCGGAGTTCGACCTCCTGTTCGACATCGCCCTGATGGGGCTCGCGGCGGTGGCAGCCTTATGGCTGATCAGTTTCATCCGCCAAACTGTCGACCTCGGCGAGATCGGATGGGTCTTCCTTCTCGGCCTGGCGACCGCCGCGCGCGTGCTGATCCTGATCGGTTTGGCGTCCCTGATCTGGGTGCCGATCGGCGTAGCAATTGGTCTTCGCCCGCGATTGGCCGACCGTGTCCAACCAATCGTACAATTTCTCGCGGCCTTTCCCGCCAATCTGTTTTTCCCGGTGGCCGTGGTGCTGATCTTGCGGTTCGAGCTGAACCCGGAGATCTGGCTCAGCCCGCTGATGATCCTCGGGACGCAATGGTACATCTTGTTCAATGTCATCGTCGGCACCACGGCGTTGCCGCTCGAGCTGCAGCGAGCGGCGCAGAATCTCGGTGTCAGACGATCACTGTGGTGGCGGCGAGTGATCCTACCCGCGATCTTCCCGGCCTATGTGACCGGCGCCGTGACCGCGGCCGGCGGCTCTTGGAATGCAAGCATCGTGTCCGAAGTGGTCCAATGGGGCGACACGACGCTGACCGCGACCGGCATCGGCGCCTATATCGCGCGCACCACCGCCGAGGGCGATAGCGCCCGGATCGCCCTCGGCATCGGCGTCCTCTGCCTTTACGTTCTTCTCTTCAACCGCCTCTTGTGGCGGCGGCTTTATGACCTGGCCGCCGAACGCCTGCGCCTTGACTGACGTTCGTCCTCGGGGAACTCCGATGAACGGTGCATTGCTGCGTACCGAGCTCGTCTCGAAGACATACCAAACCCCCGATCACCACGGCCGGCTCGTGCTCGACCGCATCGACTTCCATTTGGACGATGGCGAGATCGTGGCGATCCTCGGCAAATCGGGATCGGGCAAGTCCACCTTTCTACGCGTGCTTGCGGGGCTCGTTCCGCCGAGCGAGGGAGCTGTCGAATATCGCGGCATCAACGTCACCGAGCCCGTCCGCGGCATCTCGATGGTATTCCAGAGCTACGCGCTGTTTCCTTGGCTGACCGTGCTCGGAAATGTCGAACTTGGGCTCGAGGCGCTCGGCGTCTCGGGGACCGAGCGGCGCCGGCGCGCGGTGAGCGCGATCGATTTGATCGGCCTCGACGGGTTTGAGAATGCGTATCCGAAGGAACTCTCCGGCGGCATGCGTCAACGCGTCGGATTCGCCCGCGCGCTAGTCGTCGACCCTGACATCTTGCTGCTCGACGAACCCTTTTCGTCACTCGACGTCTTGACCGCGGAAACGCTGCGGGGCGACCTCCTCGATTTGTGGGATGCTCATCGCATCCCGACCAAGGGAGTTGTTATCGTTTCGCACAATATCGAGGAAGCTGTCGAGATCGCCGATCGCATCTTGATCTTCAGCAGCGACCCCGGCCGCATCCGGGCCGAAATCCCGATCTCCTTGCCGCGTCCTCGCTCGCACGAGAGCGCCGGGTTTCGTCAAA
>JAFASL010000731.1 GCA_019244535.1 Alphaproteobacteria bacterium | reverse complement strand
GAGCTTGCACTGCGCGATTGCAACTAATATGGCCGCTGCATTTGGATTGGACGAGATCACTGTCTCGTACTCTGGAATAGCCTCGTCACATCGCTGCTGGGCCCGCAGCACCTGGCCTTTGACGTAATGCGCGAGCAGGCTTAGAGGCGCCGTCGCCAGAGCTTGCCCGGCCAGCGTCTCCGCCCGCGCGATATCGGCCGCAGGTGAGGTACTCATCCCATTAAGCACGCGCGTCGCGAGCTTGCCCGCCAAGCGGCTCTGGGCCTCCGCAGATTGCGGATCGAGCGACAAGGCGCGTTCGAAGAAGCCAATCGCTTCCGCATAGCTTTCGGGTGTCGGCGGTTTTTGCGAAGCAGCGCGACCGCGAAAAATGTAATCGAGCGCATCGGGGTGATCGGTAGGCCGGCGTGCTTCGCTAGCGACAAGCTCGACGCCCAGCTCGTTTGCGATCCGGCCTGTGATCCCGTTTTGCACCCGGAATAGATCGCCTAAGTTGCCGTCGAACCGTTCCGCCCAGAGGTGCGCGTCGGCTTCGGCGTCGATAAGCTGGACGTTGACGCGCAGCTCTTCCCCCGACCGTCTGACGCTCCCTTCGAGTACATAGCGGACACCCAACTCGCGGCCGATCCGCTTTGTGTCGATTGGTTTGGCTCGATAGGTGAACGCGGTATTGCGTGAGATCACAAACATGTGCGCGATTCGCGAAAGGTCGGTCGTCAGATCGTCCGTAATCCCATCTGCGAGATATTGCTGGTCGGGGTCATTGCTGAGATTGGTGAACGGCAGCACGACAATCGACAGCCGCGGCGCTGAGCCATCTTTCCCGGGCGAGAGCGAGCGCCAATTCGCGGCCGCAACCACGACCGCGGCTAAGCACAGGGCTGCGGCAACGATGGCTATGGCGGCGCGTCTCAACCGATGCGGTGCGCGCGGTCTCGCCCTGGTATCGATCGGGCACATCCCCAATGGCGGTTCCGGTTGCCCGTCGGCGGCGACTGGCCCGCCGCTCTCGTTGCCGGGTGCAAACATCGAGGCCGGTGTTAAACCCTCGGCTCGACTGACCGGGGGCACAAAGCGGTAGCCGCGTCCGGGCACCGTCTGGATACAGCTGCTTCCTGCACGCCCTTGGTCGAGCACCCTGCGAAGCGCCGAGATATGAACAGCCAAATTGCTGTCTTCGACCACCGTTTCCGGCCAGACGGCGTGCATGATCTCGTCCTTCGAGACCAGATCGCCCTCATGTGCCAGAAGGGTATCGAGCACCGCGAGCGCCCGCGAGCCGATCGTCACTGGAACTAGAGCGCCGCCCTCGTCGCGCCGAAACAGAGCGCCGGCGCGCCGGTCGAACCGGAAAGCCTCGAACCGGACAACGTCGGAAGTTACTAGCGTGTGCATCGCTACCGGCTGCGGCAGGTCCCCAACCTTAGCAACTTTTCAGGACTTTTAGGAACTTTTCATCGCGCTCTCATAGCGCGCTTTAGTAGAGCGGCGTTTGATGCCGGTTGGCAGCAAAGGCCGGATCGAACCCGCGAAAGGAGACTGCTATGAAAGTGCTGAGTCGTATCACAACCACAGCGCTCGCATTGCTGGCTTTGACGAGCTTCTCTTCCGCCCAGCCGGCGGCGCGGGAGGCGCGCCTCGTCGAGTTCGATGCTCCGGGCGCGGGACCCACGGTGTCGCCTTTGCCTAATGCCTGCGCGGGGGGTTGCGGAACAGTCGCATACGACAACAACGACTTAGGCGAGATCGTCGGTTTCTACACGGACCCGAACATCGTGCCGCACGGCTTTCTGCGGTTACCAAATGGGCAGATTATCTCTTTTGACGCTCCTGGAGCGGGCTTAGGACATGGGCTCAACCAAGGTACCGCTGCCTACGCCATCAACAATCTAGGCGAGATTGCGGGCCAGTTTCAGGACCCGAGTTACGTCTATCATGGCTTCATCCGTTACCCTAATGGCTCCTTTACCACGTTCGACGCTCCGGACGCTGGCACTGAGGCAAACCCAGGCATGGGTTTGTTTCCAGGCACGTTTCCCTATAACATCAATATACGTGGAACGACCGCGGGGAACTACATTGATGCTAATGGTGTGTACCACGGCTTTGTACGATCGCCCGCAAACAAGTTCACGAAGGTTGACCCGACGGGGTCGGTGTTCACCTACATTTGCGAGGAAACGTGTCTCAACCTGGATGGGACGGTCGCCGGGTTTTATTCAAACGTGGCCCCTTTTATCCAAACTCATGGCTTCGTACGTTACCCTAATGGCATCATTACATCGTTTGATCCTCCAGCGCCCGCAGGATCAACAACAGTCTTTACCGAAGCCGCTAGCATTAACACGAAGGGTGAGATCGCCGGACTCTGAATAGACTCGAACTCTACGATCCACGGGTATGTGCGCCATCCTGACGGCTCGTTCACTACATTCGACGACCCGAAGGCGGGCACAGGCACCTTCCAGGGTACGGCCCCCTTCAGCCTCAACCGTGGGGGAGCAACTACAGCGCAATACATTGACACGAACGACAACGCCCACGGCTTCGAGCGATTCCCCGACGGGCAGTTCGCCAATTTCGATGCTCCGGACGCGGCACCGGGCTTAGGCTCCACCGGGGGTACGCGGCCGTCGACCAACAATGCTGAAGGGGAAGTCGCTGGATGGTATATTGATGCCAGTGGTCTCAACCACGGTTTCCTCTGGATCCCCGGTACTCCCTAACGGCTAAGCCAGCCGCCCCCACACCCCAGATCAAAGCGAGGCGGTTTCGTCGAAACGGTATGCGTCCAGCAGTTGCCGTTTCCCGGCTCCCCGTTCCCAGTGGCTGACGACGGTGATCGTCCGGTGAGCGCATTGGCGGGGAACCCGGGAGGAACAGCACGGGTGGGCCAATTCGCGTGGCGAGAGGAGCGGCTGCTGTGGGGCACTTCTTACCATCGCGATCGCCTCCGGCGACGGACCGCTTTGAGTCGGACCCGGCTATGGCGCTCGTTGTCAGGAAAGGTCCGGAAGCCGCGTAAACCGGCCACCGGCTAGGCCCAGTCGAAGCCTGGCCGGCGTATTGCGGAGGGCGCGATTGGCGTTGATGGCGGTGGTGCGGCCGTTGTCGGCACCTGACCCTTAAGAGCGGGTTCTGCCGATTTGCTGTGGGTGCAGCAAAATGAAATATTGGAACAAGCGGTGATGGTAATCGAGACCGCCGGTGGGCATCGGGTTTGAGGTGTTGGCGCGGGACGGGGCGGCGCGGCGCGGGCGGCTCTCGACCGCACATGGCGCGGTCGAGACGCCGGTGTTCATGCCGGTCGGCACTGCGGGAACCGTAAAGGCGATGACCCCCGAGGGGGTCGCGGCGACCGGCGCGCGGATCGTGCTCGGCAACACCTACCACCTGATGCTGCGGCCTGGTGCCGAGCGCATCGCGGCACTCGGCGGACTGCACCGCTTTATGAATTGGCCGCACGCGATCCTGACCGATTCCGGCGGGTTTCAGGTGATGTCACTGGCGGCGCGCCGGACCATTGCCGAGACCGGCGTTACGTTCCGCTCGCATCTCGACGGCAGCCTCTACGAATTGACGCCGGAACGG
>JAFASL010000683.1 GCA_019244535.1 Alphaproteobacteria bacterium | reverse complement strand
TGGCCGCCGTCAGGTGCTCGCGGTCGAGCTCGCCAATCGCGAGAGCCGCTCCAGCTGGCGAGATTTCCTATTAGGGCTGAAGGCGCGCGGTCTGCACGGCGTCGAATTTGTCGTCGCCGACGATCACGCCGGCTTGCGGGCGGCGCTGCACGAGGTTCTGGCAGAAGCGGCCTACCAGCGCTGCTATGTGCATTTTTTGCGTAACGCGCTCGATTATGTGCCGCGCAAGGTCGATGACGACTGCCTGCAGGAGCTGCGCTGGTTGTATGACCGGCGCGACCTCTTCGAGGCACGCCGCGATCTCGCCGCCTGGCTCGCCAAGTGGTCAGGCAAATACTCAAAGCTCACTGGCTGGGTCGAAGAAAACATCGACGAGACACTGACGTTCTACCGGCTGCCGCGGCAGCACCACAAGCATCTCAAGTCAACCAACATGTTGGAGCGACTGAACGAGGAGATCAGGCGCCGCACCCAAGTCGTGCGCATCTTTCCCAATGGCGACAGCTGCCTGCGGCTGGTGCGGGCCCTGGCGGTCGAGACCCACGAGAACTGGCTCGAGCAGCATCGCTACCTCAACATGGATGATTTGCGCGAGCACAAGAAGGAGGCACTGCGACGTGCGGCCTGACCCCCGACCGGTTCAGCCTAGCACCGTGCTCGCCGCCGTCCAGACCGCTGCGCGCCGCCTCCGGCGGTGGCCTGCGGCCAGTCTTGACCGCGGCTGCGCGCGGCGCTCTGCCGGAGGGCAGGTCGGGACGAAGGGATGGGTCTGTCCGATCGAACAAAGGGATGTTAGCTTTGATCTGCGCTCAGCCAGTCCGCCTCCCATGACCGATTTGCTGAACTTCGCGCACACAACTCATCGGCGGGATCAGTGCCCCCAATATCCCGATCCTTGGCCGTGGGGCAGCACGGGCAGCAGCGGAAGGGGTCGTCCTCGGTCGCCTCAGGCGTTACCAGCGCGTCCCAAACGGATCGAGGCACCGGGCGGGCAGCGGGTTCCGGAGCTGGCGGTTCTGATGATGCTGCCCCCACGGGCTCGGGAAGCGACTGAGCGCTGGGCCGCCCTCTAACACTTCGCTCATCCGCATGTCGAGCGGTCCGTCCAAACGAAACGCGCGGCTGGGAAGGCCGTCTACGAGACCGCATGCGCGGCTTGTCATGGTACAGACCTCAAAGGCGTGGCAGGTTTGTCCGATATGCCGTCGGGGGCAGCGTTGCGGCTCATCGGCGGCCGCGGCACATTGGCGTCGGCGAACCCTGTGGTAACTGTCGAGAGTTATTGGCCGTATGCCACGACACTGTTCGACTACATAAGAAGAGCCATGCCGTTCTCGACGCCGGGCTCGCTCACCAATGACGAGGTTTATGCCACGACGGCCTACATACTCGCCGAGGGCAAAATTATCGACAAGATGACGGTCATCAGCGCGGAGACGTTACCAAAGGTGCAGATGCCTAATCGCGACGGCTTTATTCCCGACCCAAGGCCCGAAATGTTCAAGTAGCTGTGGGCCGGCAGCACGCCACTCACCGTCCACACCCGCTCCGGATCGCCAATCGTGAATGCCTCAAGCGCGCTGAGTCCGGGGGCGGCCCAGTTCGCACCTGACTCGCCGCTGGAGGAAGATGGATTCGAACCGCCAGTTCCGCGCCAAATAGGCCGCGGCCCACGAACCGACGGCACCAGAGCAACCGTCGAATCAGAGCGCAAGATGCGGATATAACTGCCGGCGACCCTAGGGGTAGAGATCGCCCCGTTGGAAGGCGAGATGCCTTCAGCCACAGCGGAGGGTCGATCCCATGCCACGCGAACAGGACAACAAGGCTGTTGTCGGCCGTTGGTTCCAAGGGTTCTGGGGAAATCCCTGGAATCCCGGGATCATCGACGAACTCGCCGCCCCCGACATGCTGCTCCAATATTCGCTGCATGCGCCGCGTCGCGGTCGCGAGGACGTGCGCAATTTTATGGAGGGTTTCCGCGCAGCGTTCCCGGACCTGAACTTCTGGGGCGCAGCCGACCTGATCGCCGAGGGTGATTACGTCGTGGGCCGGTGGGAGGGTGGCGGCACGCACACCGGGCCCGCGTTCAGCGCTTTCCTAATCGGCTCTGTTCCAGCGGCGTCCGGTCGCAAGATGCGCTTCACCGGGACAACCGTACTCAGGGTGGAGAATGGCAAGATCGCGGAAGAGGTCGGTCTCGACGACGGCGTCACGGCGCTCCGGCAGCTCGGCCTCTTGAAAGCCGCTTGACGCGCACGAGCCGGGCCGGGGATCGTCCTCGCGGGTCATCACGCCTTCATTGCTCACCAGACGTGCGACGTTTGTATCGCGCGCCGCCGCTGCGCCCGCCCGGCTGAAATTCCAATTGACGCGCTACGGCGGGCCGAGTTCGGCCGATTCTCGCAGAAGCTGGCACGCAAGGCCGAGCCGCTCGAGCAGACGCTGGAAAGAGCTAGCCGGGCGTGGAAGAAATTTTTTCGAGGTATTCGCGAACGCGACGATATAGCTCGTCGTGTGGCAACCGTTGATAAGGCTTCGTTGAAGCTTCGCCAATGTTTGGCATCGCGGCCCACGCCGCAACGGCGCGGCTCAACTCCGAGTCGGCAAGGATGAAATCGACCGCCTGATTTTGCGTACCGAGAGTGGGCGCACCATGCTCGGACGTGAGGTCCGTATGAAGCCTGATCACATAAGTCAACGCATGCAGCGCCAGTGTGGTGTCCCGCGCCATCTTGTCAATCATCTCCCAATGTGCGCGAAGGCCACAGCGTGACATGGCAAGCCAGCTTAC
>JAFASL010000679.1 GCA_019244535.1 Alphaproteobacteria bacterium | reverse complement strand
TGTGCTCGGCCTGCACAATCAGAAAATCAGGCGGCGCCAAGCCGCCGGGCATGTTGCGGGTCCAACGCGCCCGGATCCCTCCGGCGCGGTCGAGCATCAGCTCGGTTTCGCCGCCATCCTCGGTCCCCCGAAACAGAGCGAGCGCTGTCATCACCTCGGATGACACGCCAACCGTCAGTGGTGGGCTTTCCCTTGAGATTACTTTCGAAGCGGGACCGAGCTCGACAGCCATGAGATGAAGTCCGACGGCGTCGAGTTGCGGCTGCGCCGCCGCCAGCTGGTGGAGCCGCGTGAGGGGCGCCGGCAGCGCGAACAGAACGAGCAGCACCGGTCCTTTTTCGAGCGTCTGTCGGAGAGTGTGCTGCACCCCGCCGGCTTCGAACGCGAACTCGGGCACTTCCGGGGCAGCGGCGGTGTCCATCTGCGGCCCGCCCTGCATCGCAAACGTGCCGCCGGCGCGTGCGCGGATAAAGTTGATGATGTCCCAGCGCTGGTTTGGGCTCAACACATCGGCAAAGCCGGGCATCACGCCCTCATCCATGCCGTGGCTTATCAGCCAGAAGAGGTCGCCCGGGTTGCGCGCGAGGAGACCCCGTTCATTCAGATTGGCCGGTCGAATCGAGAGGCCGGCTGCAGCGGAACCGTCGCCGCGGCCGGTCGCTCCATGGCAAAGAGCGCAGTTATCGGCGTAGAGAATGCCACCACGCACGACCGAAGCCGCGGTGTAGGGCTCAGCGGGGGCATAGAAACTGGTCGGGTAAGCCGGCTCGAACGCCGGACGCAGCGGGACCCATCCGAGCGCCAGGCACACTATGAGAGCGAGCGCAAACGCACAGCTTCGCCGATAATACCCGGCTGCTGCCGCCGCGACGGCGGCAATGGCGCAAGCGCCGATGATCAGGGCCAGCGCTAGGACCAAGATTAGCGATCCGTGCGACAAGACGGAGACGTCGAGCCGGAACGGCAATGGCCATCCGGGCTCAGAGTGGAGGCCCGGCGGCAAGGTCCCGAGCACGCTGACGACTGCGACAACGCCCAGGCCAAGCGCCGTTTCGATACCCGCGTTGGCCTGCAATCGGGCGGCGGTCCGCCAGACGACATTGGCGTTGCCGCCCACGGCTAGCCGCGGCGCGAGCCGCAGCAGATTGACTGCGGCGATCATCAGCATCGCGAGGAAGAGCCCGATCTTGCCGAGGAGCAGACGGCCATATTGCGTCCCGACCAGGGCGGGGACGGTCCCAGCGAGGAACCAGGTATTGACCACACCGCCGATGAGCAGAACCGTCACGCTGGCGATTGCCAATATCAAATAGCGGCGGATTGCGATCGCCGCGACAGCCGCCCAATTGGGGTCGCCAATGCGGTGGGTTTTGGCCAGGAAAATGACCAAGGCCGGAAGCGTTCCCACCCACAGTCCCGCGGCAAGGAGGTGAAGGAAGTCCGCGGCGAGGTGCAAACCTCCAGCCGGGCCGGGTGTTGCCGCACCATGGCCCGCCCAAGCGAGGCTCGCCAGCATTGCCGCGGCCAAGAACAGCGCCGTCCAGCCGATCGCGCCGCTAATCCGCCGTTGCCCTCTTGCCCATGCGAGCAGACAGAAGCCGAGCAGCACAGCCAGGGCGAGGCGCAACAGCCAATCCTCGCCAAACCGCGTGCGAGTTAGCACGATCGGCACGGCGCCCTGCGAGAGCGCAGCGCCGAGCCGCCTTCCGCTCATACCGGCTGCGACCGCTACAAGCCAGGCGGCGCCCGAGACTAACGTCAGCATCAGGCTGGCCCAGGCCAGCCACCCCAGCCGCCGGTGCAGCCGGTCGGCGGTTGCAGGGGCTGCGCCGGACTGCCGGAATGTCGGATCGGCGACGAAGCGCTCGAAGGCGAAAATCCCTGCCAGCACTATCAGTGCAGAGAAATGGAAGAATCGCGCCGCAATCAGAAACGCTTCCATTGCGACCTCAATGCTTCCGCGGTCGAGCTCACCCGCCGCCGACCTCGAACGTGAATGTGCCTTCCGTCGGGTGGGTGTCCACCGAGACGACGTGCCAGCTGACCAGGTAGGTCCCCGGCGGCAACGGCTTTAGCCCGATTTGCAGCTCCGCTGGACTGCCCGGCGCAATCCGGGCATTGCCGAGGTCGACCCGCTGTCCCGCTTGGTTTGTCACCGTCACGTCGCTGAACGCCGGTTCGAGATCCTGCGTGAACCACAGGGTAACGACCGCCGGCGCGGTCTGCACCGAGCTGCCGACCGCCGGGCTCGCATGATCGAGGAAGGCGTGCGCCCGCGCCGCCGATGCGGCGCCCAGCACCACCGCGATAACAGAGAGTGTCATTATGATCTTGTGCATCTCACCACTCCGAGATCGGCCGGCCGATGCTGCGCGGGAAGATATCGTCC
>JAFASL010000606.1 GCA_019244535.1 Alphaproteobacteria bacterium | reverse complement strand
GATCCTCGGCCCTTTGCCGGTACAACACCCGATCCGGTGGACCCGGCGATGTTCCTTTACACGTCTGGATCGAGCGGGCGGCCGAAAGGCGTGGTGCTGTCGCACCACAGCCACCTTTGGGTGATTGACCAGCGCCTGCGCCCGGTGCCGCACCTCCCTGAGCGGCCCCTCGTCGCAGCGCCGCTCTACCACATGAACGCGCTTGCGGTGTGTCAGGCGGCGTTGGCCAATCATGACACGATCATCCTAATGCCAGGGTTCACTGCGGCCAGTTACATCGCGGCGGCGAGCCGCTATCGCGCGACCGCGCTGACTTCGGTTCCGACGATGATCGCTATGATGCTGCGCGAGCGCGAATTGATGGCGCGGAACGATATGTCCTCGGTCACAGCCGTGCGCATGGGCTCGGCTCCGGTATCGCCGGCGCTCATGCAGGCGGCGCGGCAGGCCTTCCCACAGGCTGCGATCACCAATGCCTATGGTACGACCGAAGCCGGCCCTGTGGTCTTTGCGCCGTATCCGGATGGCCGTCCGACGCCGGATCTGGCGCTCGGGGTGGCGCATTCGCGGGTTGAGCTGCGCCTGACCGACGGCAGTGGACGCGACGCCGATGAGGGTGTCCTGCAAATGCGCTGCCCGGCGCTGATGAACGGGTATCACAACCTGCCGAACGCGACCCGTGCCGCGCTGACCGCGGACGGCTTCTACATCACCGGCGATGTATTCCGGCGTGACGAAGAGGGGTTCTATTACTTCATCGGCCGCATCGACGACATGTTCGTCAGCGGCGGCGAGAACATCTATCCCGGCGAAGTCGAAAAGATGCTCGAGCGCCACCCGGACATCCACCAAGCCGTCGTGGTCCCGGTCGATGACGACCTCAAATTCAAAAAGCCGGTCGCATTCGTCGTCCCTCGGCCGGGTGCGGCGCCGAGCGAAGACGCGATTAAGCAATTTGCGCTGCAGAATGCGGCGCCGTACCTGCATCCGAGACGCGTCTGGCTCCTCTCCGAGATGCCGCTTGCCGGCACCAACAAGATCGACCGGCGCGTGCTCGCGGCCCGTGCCGCCGAGCTTTTATCGCAACTGTGATTGAGGCCTGAGCGAAAATGAGAGCCCTGGTTCTTCACCAGCACGGCGCAGACGGCCTGAACCTCGAAACGGGATTTCCCGACCCGGTCCCCGGTGAAGGCGATGTCGTGCTGCGCGTGCGCGCCGCCTCGCTCAACTATCACGACGTCTTCACCTGCCGCGGCATGCCGGGGATCAGGATCGCGATGCCGGCGATCATGGGCCTCGACGTGGCAGGTGATATTGTCGCGCTCGGCGCGGGGGTGGATGGCTGGAAGGTCGGCGACCGGGTGCTCGGCGACCCGATCAACCCCGTCGAGGGCGGCCTTACCGGTGAAACCGTGCATGGCGGGCTGGCGGAATATTGCCGCTTGCGCGCTCATCAGCTGATCAGGATCCCCGACGGCGTCGGGTTCGAAGCCGCCGCCGCGCTGCCCTGCGCCTACGGCACCGCCCGCCGCATGATGGTCACGAAGGGCCGCGTCGCAGCCGGCGAGAAGGTTCTGATCCTCGGCGCGTCGGGCGGTGTCGGCGTCTGCTGCGTGCAGCTCGCGAAACTCGCCGGCACGACCGTCATTGCCGCAACCAGCTCCGCTGAGAAAGCGGCACGGCTGCGCGCGCTCGGCGCCGACGATATCATCGACTATAAGCAGGAAGATTTCGTCGAGGCGATCTATGCGCGCTATGGCAAGCCCGCGCGGCGCGGCCCCGGCAGCGACCGCGGCGTCGATGTCGTCGTCAACTATACCGGCGGCGACACCTGGACGAAGAGCCTGCGCATCCTGCGGGTCGGCGGCAGACTCTTAACCTGCGGCGCGACCGCTGGCTACGACCCGTCAGAGGACATCCGCTACATCTGGACCTTCGAATTGCAGATCCTCGGTTCCAACGGCTGGGCGCGCGAGGATCTGACGGCGCTGCTCGACCTGCTGCAGCAAGGAAAGCTGCAAGCCGTCATCGACGAGGTCTTTCCACTGGAGCGCGCGGCGGAAGCGCTGATGCGGCTCGAGAACCGCCAGGTCTTCGGCAAACTGGTGGTGAGGCCATGACCAGCGCGCCGCTCGGGAAGGACGAACTGCAGCAGCGACTCGGCCATTCCGCGTTCATCGACTTTCTGAACCTGACGGTTTTGAGCGCCGACCCCGAGAAAGAAGAAATAGCCATGCGAGCGGCAATGCGGCCCGAATTCGAGCGCGGCCGCGGCACGCGGCAATGGCACGGCGGTCCGATCGCCGCGATCATCGACACAGTCGGCGATTTCGCGTTGGTCATGACACTGGGCCGACCATTGCCGACGGTGAACTTCCGCGTCGATTACCTGCGCCCGGCGATCGACACCGCGCTGACCGTAACCGCCAGAGTGCGGCGCAGCGGCAGGCTGGTCGGTGTCGTTGATATCGACGTGACGAACGAAACGGGCCAGCTGGTCGCGGTCGGCCGCGCCACCTACGCCACCGCCGGGTGAGCAGCGCCGCCGCGAGGTGCTGCCTAGCGTACATGCCGAACACCGGGAGACCTATGGCTGCTTCCACCATAAAAGCAGAATGAGACGCACCCAGTCATAAGCGACGGTGACCGCGAGGCACTTAATATTGCAGTGTCAATCCTGTGGGACGCGGCAAAGGTGCGGGGGTGATGCCATGGAAAGCTTCAGCCGAGCTTGAGCGCGACCCTCTCCGCTTCTCTTCTTTGGGATCAACAGCATTGCGAGCGGCACCTTCCGCCACATCGCGGCCCGTTTGTCGAACCCAGACGCCGGTTTATTAATAATAATGGGCAGGACAAAAGCAACCTTGACGCGCCCCGCGCCACAGCCAATTTTGGCGCATGAGGAAATCCGCGCACTTACTTTGTTCCGCATCGGTCGCAACCATCGCGGCCGTCCTTGCACTATTTGTGACTGCTTCCCCGCAGGCCGATCCACCCGAACTGGACTGCACCGGCGATGCGCCCTGCACCGCACCGCAACTTGTCGCTCTGCCGCAAGACGGCCCGGATGGCGGGGCCGATATCGGGCCGCCGCCGACCAAAGAGATCGTGGCAGAGAGCGCCCGGGCAACGCCGTTGCCTCCGCTCGGCTGGATGAACGACACCATAACGGTGCCGCCCCGTCGCCCCGTATGGAGGCCGCGCTATCAAGAGGATGACGGTTGGCTCGCCTACGCTGCGATGCACGCTCGGGTGACAGCAACGGCAGCAGCGAATTCCGGTTAATCCGGGTTCTTCACCCGTCACCTGGGCGGCGCGACCGCAACGGCGATCCGGTGCGAGAGATTGCCCGCAGCTACAATGTCAGTCAGAGCACGATCTCTAGGTTGACAACCCAATAACGGAAGCAAACTGCCGTGGCCACATTGAAAGAATATTTCTTGAAACTTTGCTAACGCGTTGACGACAGATTTTAATTCGCGCTAGGACCGCGCAACGCCACTGGTTTTCTAAAATACACGGTATGCGGCGCTTTTTGACAGCGACCGGACAAGCGCAGGCGGAAGGATGGCGCAGACTTGGGCTGGAAAACGCCGAGGCAAGCCTGTTCGAAATGATCCACTTACGAAGGTGGATGCGCTCGCAGCCCGTCGCGTACTGCGCGATGCATACCGCGGCCGCCAAGAGCTTGCCAAAGCTTTTCAGTCAGACGCTGCCGCCACGCACAGGCTGCGATGGGTTTCGGTTATTACCCTCCTTCGTGCGGTTGGCCACGCCCTCGACAGTGTGGACGTGCGGCGCTCGCCTGCAATGAAAGAGGCGGCGAGAGCGGCATGGACTCGGTGGCGTCAGAACCCGTTCCATCACCTGATTTTTCACCAGTTCATCAAGCGGGAAAGGGACGTGGCGCTGAAAGAATATCGCTTCACGACCGGGCGGATGGCCATGGGCGAAGCAGTGAAAGCCGTTGAGTCAATCGGACCGTCTACCGTGCTCCTGATTGGTGATCGGTCGTACAGTGCGCTAGAGGCAGTCGATGCAGCCCTTGCATGGTGGGAAGCGGAAATCAGCCGGATCGAACACGAAGCGGGCGCAAAATGATTTCGGAAATCCGCGTCCCTCGCCTTCGTAGTGGCCCGCATCGCCAGCAAGGTCTGTAATCCTTTGGGCGCGCCCCGCGTGACGATGCGCGGCCACCGGCCGCTATTCTGCGGCGAGTAAACTGCCTGGCTCGTGCGAAACGGTCACCGGGTGCCCGTCGCGGCGCCACCAATCGATCCCGCCGAGCAGTTCCTTAACGCGAAATCCGAGCCCGGCGAGCTTGTACGCGCCCTTGGTCGATGCATTGCAGCCGATCCCGTCGCAATAGACGATCAAGACCTTGCTGCGGTCGAGCCCAGCGGCGGTTTCGGCATTCATCTCCCGATGCGGGAAGCTGAGCGCGCCGGGGATGTGGCCCGCGGCGTACGCATCGCGGGAGCGGGCGTCGATCACGACGATCTCGGAAAGTCCGGCTCTGAGGTCAACCGACAAATCCCACGCATCGGTATGGAAGCGCAGTTTGTCTTCCATTATCGCCGCGGTCTCACCTGGTGCAGGCGCGCCATATTCAAGAACCGCCGAAATCTCACGTGCCATGATCGACTCCGGTTACGAGAGGCGGCTCTGATCTTCGATCATCCGAGCCTCAAGCTCAACCTGTCCGCCCAGCCGGGAAATCAAATCGACGACAAAGCTCTCTACATAG
>JAFASL010000584.1 GCA_019244535.1 Alphaproteobacteria bacterium | reverse complement strand
GTTTGGCGGCGCATTCAGAAATAAGGTTCATAAGTCCATGCGAATTCCGCCGGCTAATCGCCTGGGATTGTACACGCTAAATTCGATTGGAATGAACTGTATCCCCGATGACCTCGACGAGGCTTAAAACTTTTGCGGACAAGCAGGTCCTTTATCTGACGACGGTCGGGCGTAGGACGGGTCTGCCGCGCGAGATCGAGATTTGGTTCGTGGTCTGGTGCGAACGTCTCTACCTGTTTGCCGAAACGCGTGAAGCGGCGGGATGGGTCATGAACATCAGGCGCAATCCCAAAGTAATGGTCCGCATCGGAGAATGGCGCATTGATGCAACGGCGCGTGTGCTCGACGCCTCCGCCGATCGACAACTGTGGGACCAAGTCGCGGCAATCGCCACTCGGAAATATGGTTGGGGCGACGGGCTGCCGGTGGAAGTCACCCCGCATCCCTCAGGGCGCTCCCCATTGCGACCCGGGATCGAGATTGGCGCCTGCTGAGCGACATTGATAGACGCGATCGGCCGTCGTCCTCGCAACTGCCCTCAAAAGGAGAGGTTTGAAGCCATGGAGATAAAACGAAGCGGCTCGCAGCCTTCCGCCAAAGGTCCGGCGGAATATTTCACCGGCAATGTACGGGTCGACCCGCTGTTTCAGGCGGCAGATCCTTCCCGGGTTTCCGCCAGCCTGGTTACCTTCGAGCCTGGCGCCCGCACCGCCTGGCACACCCATCCACTTGGCCAGCGGTTGATCGTCACCTCCGGCTGCGGCTGGGTGCAGTGCCAGGGTGGCGCCAAGAGAGAAATCCGTGCAGGCGACGTGGTCGTGTGTCCGCCGGGCGAGAAACATTGGCACGGGGCGACCGCAACGACCGGCATGAGTCATATCGCCATCCAGGAGGCGCTGAACGGCAAAGTGGTCGAATGGATGGAGAAAGTCACCGACGAAGAATATTTAGCCCCACTAACGTCAGAATGATGGAAGGACCGTAACGTCGGTTACTGGCCGACGGTAAAACATCGGGTCACTGTGCGGAGCTCCAAGAACTATAATCCGTGCGAGCAGGCTTTCGGCTGCAGCCGATGCCGCCGCTATGGAGAGGAACCGCGTTTATGGACCTGGCGGCTTTCAACGCCCTCAGCGCATGGGTGACCGAGGCCGGCCTGATCGGCCACAGCGAGAGCGAGCTGATGGCCGGCTTTTGCAGGCGGGTCGTCGAGAGCGGGGTGCCGCTGGCGCGCGCCCTCGTCATTCTCGACACGCTGCACCCGATTTATGAAGGCCGCGCCTTGCTGTGGCGCTCCGACCAACCGGAGACGGCCGAGGTCAGGGAATACGGACGCACGAATGAGGGCGAGGCGGCTGAAAACTGGCGGCGCAGCGTGTTCTTTCATCTGTTGCAATCGGGCCAGAGAATGCTGCGGCGGCGTTTGGCTGCCGAGGATCCGGTCGATTTTCTCAGCTTCAAGCAGGCCCGAGACGAAGGAATGACGGATTACCTCGCGCTCGTTCACCGCTTTGCCGACGAAGGCGTGATCGGCGAGATGGATTGCGTCTATTCCTCTTGGGCGAGCGACGCAGCGGATGGCTTTGCCGAGCCCGATGTGCTCGCGTTGCAGCGGCTCGCGCCGTTTCTAAACCTCGCCGTGAAGTCGGCTGCGCTTGCGCGCATGGCCGGAACGCTCGCCGAGACCTATCTCGGCCGCGATCCCGGCCGGCGGGTCATGAGCGGCCGCATCATGCGCGGAGTGGCCGAGAGGATCGGCGCGGTGCTGTGGGAGAGCGATCTCCACGGCTACACGCATATATCCGATAATGCCCCGCCAGAGCAGATCATCCCGCTGCTCAACGATTACGCCGATGTCGTGATCTCCGCCGTGCACGCGCATGGCGGCGATGTGCTGAAGCTCGTCGGCGACGGCACACTCGCCATTTTCGCCAATGAAAAGCGTCAGGAAGCATGTCTCGCCGCGCTTGCAGCGGCAGCGCAGATGCGCAAAGGAGCCGCCAAGCTGAATCAAAAACGAAGCGCGGCTGGCTTGCCGACCACGGCCGTCTATCTGGCGCTGCATGTCGGCGACGTCTTTTATGGCAATGTGGGCAGCAAAGACCGCCTGGATTTCACAGTTATTGGTCCCGCCGTCAACGAAGTCAGCCGGATTCTCGCAATGAGCCGGTCAGTCGAACAGGATCTCCTGCTGTCGTCGAGCTTTGCCGAAGCGATCGGGCCGGAAATTCGCCGCCGCCTCGTCTCGGTCGGCCGCTACGCATTGCGAGGCGTTGCACAGCCCCAGGAACTCTTCGTCCCGGAACCAGGATTCGAGATCCATCGAACCCCTGCGGGTTTGTGACCCTGGGGCTGCTTTATCAGCAACCCGCGGCGAGGAGCGGTTGGGCGATATTGACAAAGGATGCGATCCAAACCGACCGAGGAGCAAGTCATGACCCGTGCTTACAATGTCATCGATTCCGATGGCCATATCCTGGAGCCGCTGACGCTGTGGAATGACTACATGGACCCGGGTTTCCGCGACCGGGCGCCAAAGCTCGTGAAGGACAAGGACGGGAAGGAGCGCCTGCTCGTCGAGGAACAGATCCTCGGCAGCCAGCAGGGCATGGGCGGGATTGGCGGGGTCGGCGCGCGGCAGGGCGTCGTGTCGGCTGAGACGATGAGTTACGAGGAGGGCCGTCCCGGCGGCTTCGACCCGCACAAGCGCATCCCGGACATGGACCTCGACGGCATCGATGCCGCGTTTCTCTACCCGAGCATGGGGCTATTTGCCGGCGCGGTGCACGATCCGGATTTGGCGGCCGCGCTGTGCCGCGCCTACAACCGCTGGCTCGCCGATTACTGCAAGCCCTATCCCGACCGTCTGTTCGGCATCGCGATGCTGCCGATGCAGTCGATCGACAACGCGATCGCCGAGATGCGCTTCGCGCGCACGGAGCTCGGCTTCCGCGGTGGCTTCGTTCGACCCAATCCCTACAACAACCGGATGCTTCACGACCCGGCCTATGAGCCGCTGTGGAATGCTGCCGAGGATTTCGACTTCTCGATCGGCATTCACGAGGGCGGCAACAGCGGCATGCCCACGGTCGGCATCGACCGCTTCGAGGGGCGCGGCGCGCAGCACATCATCTCACACACGATGGAGATGATGCTCGCTTGCATGAGCATTATCTGGGGCGGTGTGTGCGAGCGGCACCCGAAACTGCGGGTCGGGTTCCTCGAATCGGGGGGCGGCTGGATCGCGGCTTGGCTCGACCGAATGGACCGGCACTTCGACGATCAAGGCTTTAACGATTCCGGCCTGAAGACCCGCCCCAGCGACTTGTTCCGGCGGAACTGCTGGATTTCGTTCGAGCCGGTCGAGGGCAGCCTCAAGGTGCTCGCCGAATATATAGGGCCGCATAAGATCCTGTGGGCCACGGACTACCCGCACCGCGACGGGTTCTTCCCAGGCGCACCGCAGATGATAAAGGATCGCCTGGCCGGGACTTCCCCGGAGGTGCAGCATCAGGTCATGGCCGGCGGCGCGATGGGATTTTATGGCCTGAACTAACGCCTAGTTTGCCCTCTCCACCCCGCTGGCTCGGGGAGAGGGCTCTTTTTGAAGTTTTGTGTCCGGAACGTTTAAGCTCAGAGATTGCGGTTAGGCACGTCTGTTGCGCGTTCCGCCGCTTCCTTGTCCACGTCGACCCGCGTCTCGCGCACCGTGTCGCGCACGGTCTCCGTGCCCTGGTGTGCCTCTCTGCAGACGACCGGCCTTTCGACAATGTAGGCCCGGATGCGGTAGCGGCGCTCGGCGGCGCTTGCCCACATCGAACTCCTCGCTCACGACCGGGATGACCTGATCCGCTTCAGCGGACACTCCGCGGACTTCGGCCAGTGCGCCGCCGGCTGAAGCCTGCGGCGCGGCGGTCGAGGAGCCGGTGGTTGGGGCCATTGAACCCGCCCCGACTTCCGCAATGTCGCGGCCTGACATCGGCGCGACCTGCCCAGCCATCCCGGCTTCGTGGAGGAAGCCGCCTCCGTCTGATCGAAATCGATCGGGTCGAATTCTTTAAGAGCCTCGGCGACGCGGCTACGCTCGGCGTCATCGCGGACTGACACAGACACCGACGTGTGCTCGCCCTGTAAGAGCTTCACTCCGTTTTGAGGAAATATCGCTGCCAACAGACTTCAGTTTGGCGCATTCCAATCAAACGCATCGGGCGATTAAAATGAACTGATCAAACGTGTGGATCAACAAAGTACAGCCGGCTCCTGCCGATATGCATGCGCGCCTTGGCTGAGTTGTCGGGCTGGCACGGCCGGAAGCGGCGGCCTAAGTGAGCCAGAGTTCGTTTATCCAGACAGGAGCGCGGACCCGCGAATAATGAACACGGCGGAAGACGAGCTGCCGCTGCCGCAGAGATACTGGGCGATCCTGAACCTCGCGGTTGGGCTTGCGCTGTCGGTGCTCGACAGCGCGATTGCCAACATCGCGTTACCGGCGATCGCGAAGGAACTTCACGCCAGCGCGGCGGATTCGATTTGGGTCATCAACGCCTACCAGCTGGCGGTTGTCATTTCGCTGCTGCCGTTCGCGTCGCTCGGCGACATTTTCGGCTATCGCCGAATCTATATCATCGGCCTCGTCGTGTTCATCGGCGCAGCGCTCGTCAGCGCATTGTCGCAGTCGCTCCTGATGCTGACCTTGGGCCGCGCGCTGCAAGGGCTTGGCGCCGGCGGTATGATGAGCGTCAACACGGCCTTGGTGCGGTTTACCTACCCGCGACGTCAACTGGGCCGCGGCATCGCGATGGTCTCGGTCGTCGTTTCGGTGTCGTCGGCGGCCGGTCCGAGCGTCGCGGCGGCGATTCTCGCGGTCGCCTCGTGGCCGTGGCTGTTCGCGATCAACATCCCGATTGGGCTTGTCGCGTTGGCTATGTCATTGCGGCTTTTGCCGTACAATCCGCCGTCCGATCAGCGATTCGACCTGGTCAGCGCGCTGTTGTGCGCCGTTTCGTTTGCATTGCTGATCAGCGGCATCAACGGGATCGGTCACCATCATCGGGGGTTTTTGATCGTAGCCGAGTTTGCCGCAGCGGTGCTCGTCGGCTATGCCCTGGTACGCCGGCAAAACGTGCTGGCGATGCCGCT
>JAFASL010000654.1 GCA_019244535.1 Alphaproteobacteria bacterium | reverse complement strand
TTACCAGCCCCGGCACGCCATGGGCATCGGGCCCCTGCACGACGAAGTCTGCGGCCGGCTCGGCCGGTCCGCCTATCTTCGGCCGGATGCCGGCATAACCCGGCTGCAGCGCGCCATCGGGCAACCCCGGCCAATAGGTCCGCACGGCGGCATAGAAGACCCCACCGCGCCGCGGATCGACCGAGTAATCGACCGAGGAAATCCACTCCACATCGGGTCCGAAGCGCACCTGACCCGCAAGATCCAAGGTGACGTGCACCCCGAGCCCGCCTGCTACGGGGACAGGGTATATCAGCCGCTGAAATGGCGCACGCCCGCTCAGCGTAAAATAAACCCCACGGCAGAAATAGGCCCGCGGGACTGTCTCCGGCGGTATCCCCTCGATCAATCGCGCGAGAGCTGGTGCATGCAGTCCGGCAGCATTGACCAGCCAGCGACAATGGATTCGGGTCGGCTCTGTCCCGCCGGTGGCAAGCTCGAAACCTTCCGGGTGGACGCGACCGGAGACAACTGGGGTACGCAATACGATGATGCCGCCGGCGGCCTCGGCCTCACCCTGGTACGCGAGCATCAACGCATGACTGTCGATAATCCCGGTCGACGGTGAGAGCAAGGCCGCCGCACAGCTGAGGGTGGGTTCAAGCCGCTTCACCTGTGTCGGATCCAGCCATTCCAGATCGTCGACCCCGTTAGCGCTCGCGGTGGCAGCGATCTTTTCCAAACCGGCGATCTCGGCCTCGCTGGTAGCGACGATTAGCTTGCCCATCCTGGCATGCGGCACTCCGTGCTCGCGGCAATAATGATAGAGTCGACGCCGTCCCTCGACGCAGCTGCGCGCCTTCAAGCTTCCGACCGGATAATAGAGCCCGCCATGAATGACTTCGCTGTTGCGGGAGGAAGTCTCGAACCCGATCGTGTGGGCCTGCTCGACGACAAGCACCTCGATTCCCGCCAGAGCGAGCGCCCGAGCCGCAGCCAGACCGATCACGCCGGCTCCGACCACGACGCATTCAACTTCGTCCATCCGATCTTCCAGACATCCTGATCAGCGCCATCGAGAAATAAGGAGCTTTATCGGGTTCAATAGCGGCCAGTGGTGCAACGCGGCGGGTTGGCAAAGTCGCGTACTCGATATAGATCGCGTTATCGACAAAACCCAGCCGGCCCAATACCCGGCGGACCTTTGCGGTGTGCCGGCCCAGCTTGATGATCGCAGCGCTGTCGCAGGCCGCCAGCCGTGCCGCGATTTGATCTTCCTCCAAGGTCGCCGGGATCACCGCGAGCGTGCCCTCGCGCGAGACGAGCGGGATTGCCGCGGCCGCCGCGCAGGCGGTCAGGGACGAAACTCCTGGAACAATCTCGATTTGGTGCCGGCCGGCAAGGCGGGTGAATATGTTAATAAAACTCCCGTAGAATAGAGGATCGCCCTGACACAACAGGGCCACATCACGGCCGCTCTCCAATTCGGCGGCGAGCTCCGCGGCGGCAGCGTCGTAGATCTCGGCCGACGGCGGCGCCGGGCGCATCGGAATGCGGATCGCGATCTCGCGCTGATGACCGGCGATCCAGCCGGCGACGATTGAGCGGGCGAAGCTGTCGCCATGCTCCGGCGTGGGATACGCCACGACCGGCACTGCCCGCAGCAATCGCAACGCCTTTAGGGTTAAAAGCTCGGGATCGCCCGGGCCCACGCCGAGCCCGTATAGCCGTCCGCACTCGGCCGACATTCAAACCCGCTCCAAGCGATAAAGCGTAAGGACGAGCTTGCCGCTTCCCGCCGAGTAGTCGAGCCCCTCGGCCCGGTCGAGCGCACGGGCCGTCAGCCCATGGCGAGCCAGGGATTGCAGGAACTCCGGGGCCTCGCGCTCGTTGACCAGCGCCAGACCTGCACCGGCCAAGTGGTCGTCCGCGGGTTCCGCGGTTACCGTCCGGGTTGCCGTCCCAAGTAGAAAGACGAGGCTCGGCTCGCTGTAGCCGACCGACAGAACGACCTCACCCGGACGCGGCGGATGGCGGGCCACCATTGCCGCCGCCGACCGGCTCGGCCATAGGTAATCGAGCTTGGGCGCAACGGCGAGCGCGGCCGGCAGCACAAAGGCCGCCGACAGCGCAGCGACGAGACCCGCGGTGCGCATCGGGGTCGAAGTACGCGCCAAGAGCAGCAGCATCAAACCGAGCATGGCGGCCGCGGCGACGATGCCCACGAGCGGAACCGTGCCGCCGAACCACAGCGGCAACGCAAATAGCGCGGCTGCGAGCGCGATTGTGATCACGCTCCAGACCACCCGGATGACGCCGTCGGCCAGCCATGCCGGGCCCGTGAAGCGTTTGCCGAACCCTTCCGCCAATGCGCCGCCGGCGAGCAACGCCAGCGCCGGGTAAAGCGGCAGGACGTAATGCGGCAGTTTGGTCGGAACGAGCTCAAATAGGAGCCAGCCCGGGACCAGCCAAGCAAGCAGGAAACGCCGGTCGCTCGAGCTCCGATTCCGCCAGCCCCACGTCACGGCCGGGACAAGGAAGAGCGAGCCCGGCCAGAAGCTCGCGACGACGATCGCCAGATGATAGCCCGGCGGTGCGCCGTGCGACTCCTGAGCACCGACCAGCTTCGGCAGAAGGTCGTGCGCAAGAGAGTCAGAGATGAAATGCCCCGCCGTGGCGCTTTGGACAGCGATCAGCCACGGCGATACTATCGCCGCCAGTACCAAAATCCCGGCGAGCGGTCGCAATCCCCTGAGCCAACCTATGTCGCGATCCGCAATCGAGAGACAGATCGCGGTCAACAGCGCGATGACCGGGCCCGGCGGCCCCTTCAGCAGGATTGCGGCGGCTTCGGCAATCCAAAACGACACCGGAAGCGACCAGCCGACCCGCCGGCCGGTACGCACGGCAATGTATACGAGCCCGAGCGCACCCTGCCCGACGACAACGGCGGCGAGCAGCGCGGCGTCGGTTTTGGCGAGGTGAGCCTCCACGACGACGCCCAACGCGCTCGCCGTCAGCACAGCGGCGACAAAGCCGGCGCGCCGCGAGTCGAAGAGCCGCGTGCCAAAGCCCAAGGTCAGCAATACGGCTGCTGCCGCCGCCAATGCCGAGGGCAGCCGGTATGGCCAGATCGCGGCGCTTGCCGGCGAGCTCAATGCGGTAACGGCAGCGGCCTGCAGCCAATAGATCCCGATCGGCTTCTTGTTGCGCGCCTCGTCCTGGAACCGGATACGCACAAAATCTCCGGTTTCCATCATTTGCCGGGTCGCCTGCGCGAAACGCGCTTCGTCGCGGTCCACCGGCGGGATCGCCGCGAAGCCTGGCGCGTAGAGCAAAAGGCAAAGGATACATAACAACCCATAGGGCCGCACCCCGCTGAGCCAGCCCGAATTTACCGCAGCGCATCTCAAGCCGGCTTGACCGCTGCGAGCTGGGTGACCGTCGCGAAAGAACGCCACAGGTGATGCGGCCCGACCGGCTCGGCGCGGCTGACTGCGATACGGGTCAGAGCGCCGCCGTGCCGGGCGTGCCAATCGAGAAGCCGCGCCTCGCCCTCGGCGGTGACGACATTGGCAACAAGGCGTCCGCTAGGCGCCAAACTCGCCCAGGCCTGTGTCAGGACCCCGTCCATGCCAATTCCGCCGCCAATGAAGATCGCGTCGGGTCGCGGTAAGCCCGCCAATGCTTGCGGCGCGGTCCCGACCACGACACGCAATTCCGGAACCCCGAGCGCAGCGGAATTGCGCGCGATCATCGCGGCGCGCGCAGGATCCCGCTCGATGGCGATCGCTTCACCGCCCGCGCCTGTGCGCAGCCATTCGACTCCGATTGAACCGCAGCCCGCTCCGACATCCCACAGGGTTTCCCCGGACAATGGCGCGAGCGCCGCCAGTGTTGCAGCGCGAACCTCGCGCTTGGTCAACTGGCCGTCATGCTCGAACAGGTCATCTGGGAGGCCGGCGCGTTGCGACAGCGGTTTCGCGCCGCGGCCGGGAGTGCAGGCGATCGCGATCGTGTTGAGGTCGGGAACCGGGGGGTCGCCCCAACAATTCGCCTCATCCGTGAATGTGGTTTCGCGGCAGCCGCCGAGGTGAGCCAGCACGGTAAGCCGGCTGGGTCCCCAGCCCAGCCTGGTGAGCAGATCGGCGACTGCCCGTGGTGTGCCGCCATGCTCGGCGAGGATGAGTATGCGCCGTTGCGGTGCGAGATGGAGGCGCAAGGTGTCGAGCGGCCTTCCGTGCAATGTGATCGCAGTGCAGTCGGCAATCGGCCAGCCGAGCCGGGCAGCCGCGAGGCTGAAGGCGCCCGGCTGCGGGACGATCGTCATTTCCTCCGGTGGAAAACGGCGAGACAGGGTGACGCCGATGCCGTACCACATCGGATCACCGCTGGCCAACACGGCCACCCTTCGGCCGCGGAGGGCTGCGATGGCATCGATTGTCAGGCTGAGAGGCCGCTTCCAGGCGATCCGCTCGGCACTGCCGTCCGGCACCATGCCGAGATGGCGCGCGCCGCCGACCAGCACCTCGGCGGTCTCGACCAGCGCCCGCGCCGCCGGTTTCAGGCCGGAAAGGCCGTCCTCGCCAATCCCGACGACGGACAGCCAAGCCTTCACTGCGGGAGCGCCAGCGCGTTGACCGCCGCAGCGGCGAGCGCGCTGCCGCCGCGGCGTCCGTGAAGGGTGATGAACTCGAGCCCTTGCCCAAAATCGGCAAGCGCCGCCTTTGCCTCGGCGGCGCCCACAAATCCTACCGGAAAGCCGAGAATGAGGGCCGGTTGCGGCGCGCCCTGTGCCAGCAATTCGAGCAAGCGAAACAGCGCGGTTGGAGCATTGCCGATCGCGACCACCGCCCCCGGCAAGTAGGGCCGCCACCGCTCCGCGGCGGCGGCCGAACGCGTGGTCCGCTCTGCCGCCGCCTGCCGTGCCGTTTCAGGATCATGCAACTTGCAGATGATCCTGCTTGGATCCAGCTTGATCCCCGCAGCGACCATTCCGGCGTCGACAAGAATTGGAGCGCCCGCCGCGAGCGCCCTGCGCCCGGCCGCAACCGCGCCCTTCGACCAGCCGAGGTCGCCGAGGATCGTGCTGTCCCCGGCGGCATGCGCCAGCCGCAGCGCCAACGGCTTGAGCGCCTGCGGGAAGCGCGTGAGATCCGCCTCCGCGCGGATCAGCGCAAAGGATCGTCGCGAAATCTCGGCGGGATCTTTGAGATAGGTGTAACCGGGGACGACGGGGATGCAATGCTGAGCACGTTCTTGCTCTCCGTTCGACCCCCACCCTTCCCTCCCCCGCTTGCGGGGGAAGGTTGGGGAGGAGGCGGGGAGAGCGCCGGCGCGAGGGGCCATCGCCGGCACCGGAATCGGGCGCTGTCTTGCCGCCGTCACGCCGAGGGTCCAGGCCTCCTCGGTTTCGACCCGGTGGCGTTGCTCAGGGGTCAGAGTGGGATCGCCGGCGAACAATGCGGCGAGTTTGCCGGCGCGATCGCTCTCGGCAAAAAACCGGGCGACAGAACGCACTTGAGCTGCATCCTTGGGTTCTCCGTCGGCCGGCGATACCGCCCACAGCGACGGATAGACCTCGGCGAAGACCACCGAGCCCTGATCGGGAACCTGCAGACCGGTTTCAAATGGCCACACGCGCGCGCGATCGATCCAGCGCGGGTCGTCGCGCAACGCGCGCACCATCGGTATGCCGGTCAGTGCCTGGCCGCCGACCGAACCTGAGCCGAGCAATTTCCAGCAGGGTTGAGCGCTCGGAATATACAAATCCACGAGCCGCCGTTCCGCCAATCCACTACCCTCATGCCGCCGGTGGTGCTTTGATCCGAGCAAGGGAGTGTCGAACCCGGGCGGGCGCCCCCAGAATGGGAAGCAGCCATTAGACACCCGCTGGTTGAGTTCGGCTGCGACCCTGAAGCGGTTATTCCCGTTCCCTTCGGTATCCTCGATGAGGCGGGCAATCTCGTCCCATACGGCGCGCCACGGCGGTCCGGAGAGGCCGAGCCGTGCGGCAAAGCCGACGGGATAACCGAACGGGAAGTCGAAGCCGAGCAATACCCTCTCGCCTCGTTCCAGTGCCGCCGCCAGCCAATCCCCGAGAATCGATTTTGCAATGCGGCGGGTTGGAGGGTTTTCCAATCTTTCGGAGTCTCTGGCATGCCAACAGATCCAGATGCTGTCGCGCCCGGTACGCGGCACAGTTGCCGCGCTCCAATCCACCATCGCGAAGGCATCGAACATGTCAGTGGTGGTAATGGCCGCCGGTGCCGATGCCGCGCACGTGGTGATGGTGCCCGGTCTGCGGCGCGCCAGCATCACATTCGTAACCGATGATCTGCGTGCGATATTTACAGAGCTGGCAGTTCATCGCCGGCTGCCCCTCGCACAGTTCGTCGACGCGGTCGCAAAACGCCCCGAGCACCCCCTCATGGTCACGCAGATACTGCGCTTTGACGAACTCGATTTTAGGAAAGAGGGCGGCGACCGCGTCGGTTTGCGCGTAGATTCGTTTGACCAATACCCCGGTGAACAGGAAATACGGAAACACGATAATGCGGCGGAACCCGAGCCTTGCCGCCCGGGTCAGCGCGGCATCGACCCGCGGGTGGGCAACCCCGCTGAACGCCGCTTCCGCCCAGCCCAGACCCATGCCCTCCCACAACATTCGAGCGAGCTTGGCGATGTTGGAATTGGCGTCCGGGTCGTTGGTCCCCCGTCCGACCACGACGAGCAAGCTTTCGGCGCGCGGTATGCGCGCATCGGCCGCCGCGCCGATACGATCGGCAGCCGTCTGCAGCAATTTCGGGTCGATGCCAAGATCGCGGCCCAGCCGGACATCGATACCGGGGTTTTCGGCGATAAAGCTGTTGATCTCCCACGGCAGGTCATTTTTGACGTGACTGGCGGCAAACAGCATGCCCGGTATCGCCAGAATCCGCCGCGCCCCGCGCGCCGCCAGAAGGGCAAGCCCGTCGCGGATCGTCGGGCGCGCGAATTCGAGATAACCGGTGGCAAAATCGAAGCCCGGCAAGCGCTGGCGCAACGCCGCGGCAGCCAATTCGAATTCCTCAATCGCTTCGCGATCGCGGCTGCCGTGTCCGCAGAGCAGCACCGCCGTTTCGGTCATCGCCCGATTCCCCTGTCGCCAGCATGACGGCCGCGGCTGCCAATCCTTTGGTGCTGCTGGTCGCCGGCCTCGCCCTCGACGCGCTGTTTGGCGACGCCCCGGCGATCTTTCGCAGCGTCCCGCATCCTATTGTCGTCGCCGGCCGCGCCATCGCATATTTTGACCGCAAGCTGAATCGCGACACCCGCAGCGAGGCGTCGCGCCGCGAACGGGGCATTGTCACGGTCGTTGTGCTGGTCGGCGGTGCGGCGGTGCTCGGGCTGGGGGTCGAGCGGGCCTGCCAGGGCAGCCTGGTCGGCGCCGCGTTCGAAGCCGTGACGATCGCAATACTGGTCGCGCAGCGCAGCCTCTACGATCACGTTGCTGCCGTAGCAGCGGCGCTCGCCTGCGGCGGAGTGGCTGGCGGACGCGATGCGGTGCGGCACATCGTCGGCCGCGACCCGGCGAGCCTCGACGCGTATGGCGTGGCTCGCGCCGCCATCGAGAGCCTGGCGGAAAACTTCAGCGACGGGGTCGTCGCGCCGGTTTTCTGGTACCTGCTCCTCGGTATGCCGGGACTTTTCGCGTACAAAATGGCGAACACCCTCGACAGCATGATCGGGCACCGCACAGAGCGCTACCGCGCCTTTGGATGGGCAGCGGCCCGCCTCGACGATGTTCTTAATGCCATTCCGGCCCCGCTCAGCGGGCTTCTTCTCGCGGCCGCCGCGGGGTTTACCAACAAATGCAGGCCGGGCCGCGCATTGATTGTCATGCTGCGTGACGGGCGCAAGCACCATTCCCCGAATGCAGGCTGGCCGGAAAGCGCAATGGCGGGAGCGCTCGGTCTGGCGCTGGCGGGACCGCGGCATTACCCCGAAGGTCTCGTCGCAGATCCGTGGCTTGGTGACGGCACGGCCCGCGCCGGCGTGCCGGACATCGTGCGGGGGCTGCAGCTGTACCGGCTTGCTTGTTTCATACAGGGCGGCTTGTTGCTGGCGGTTCTGCTGGTGGCGCATGTTACGCCGCTCGCCTGAGACGAGGCGGCCGGGCGGCAGCCAATAATGCCGCAAGGTCGAGGCTCCGCTCGAGATGATCGGCGAGCGCGTCGAGGGTGGTCTCGATCCGGTGTTCGTGGGAAATCGCGCTTGGCTTCCCACCCAATGCCGCCACGAATGCGCGGCGAAACGGGTCGCTGCCAAACAGCCCGTGGAGATAACAGCCGGCAACGAGCCCGTCTGCACTGACACAGCCATCCCGTCCGCCTGCCAGCCGCAGCATCGGGCGTTCAAGACCCGGTCCGGCGGTTTCGCCCACGTGCATCTCGTAGCCGTGGACCGGCTCGCCGGTCGCCAGATCGATGCCGGAACACTGTGCGAGACGTTTGGTGCCGGTCAGAACGGTCTCGACATCGAGGAGATCCAGCCCGGGTACGGTCTGCTGCCGGCCTTCTACGCCGAGCGGATCGGCAACGCTTCGGCCGAGCATCTGATACCCGCCGCAGAGGCCGAGGATGCGGCCACCCTGGCGGCGATGCGCCAAGAGATC